>DAHWNE010000351.1 GCA_027340195.1 Acetobacteraceae bacterium
TCGTCTCGCCCTGCGGCTGGTCGCCGTTTGCCGGCACCTGGGTCACCGGCTGGCCGGTGGCCACTATCCTGCGCGGGCGGGCGGTGATGCGCGAGGATGAAGTGCTGGGCAGCCCGTCCGGCCGGCTGGCGCGGTTTCGCGGCTGAGCGGGGCTGGACATCCGGCGGCGAGCGGGCGGAGACTGCGCGCGGAGCGGAAATCTTGGGGGGGACGATGCGCGCCGGACGGTTGTTTCTGCCGCTGCTGGGCGTGGCGGGATTGGTGTTGGCGGCCTGTCAGCAGAATCTGTCGCCGCCGAAATTCGAGAATGGCTGGCTGGTGTACAGCAGCGATCACGCGGATATCGACGCGGTCTGCGACGGCACGCCGCTTCGGCTGACCGGGGACCACACCGATGTGACGCTGAAAGGGGCCTGCACCAATGTGCAGTTGACCGGCAGTCACAACGACGTGGATGTGGCGATGGCGCCGGGCGGTCAGTTCGAGATCACCGGGACCAGCAACGATGTCTGGTGGCATCTGGCGCGGCCGGGGGCGCCGCCGGTGCTGATCAACCGCGGCAAGCAGGATGCGTTCCACGCCAGCCGGTGAGGCCGGCGGTTACGGGTCGTTGGCGATGGTTCGGCGACGGCGGGGAACGACGGGAAGGGCTGGATGCGGCGTTGCAGCTTGGCGAGGACATCGCCCAGGGCGCCGGCGATGGTGTGGTCGTCCTGTTCCCGGGCGATACGAATCAGACGGTGGAGCTTGCCGGCCAAGCCGGGCGGGGGCGGCATGTCCTCCTCCTCACCCTGGTACAGGGCCAAGCCATTCTCATACCGCGCGAAGGCCGCGGCATCGGACATAGACCAGGAAAAGCGGCGTCCGGACGGTCCGGTCATGGGGGCGGCTCCTTCTGACCCGCGCGAAACTCTGGCGCAACATATGCTGATTTTTTTGGATTGCAAGAGGGAATTTTGGCGGACATGATTTGCGATCGGGTTTCAGCGGGCAGTGCCGCCGGCGTTCTTCTCGATATTCGGATTTTCTCTCAATTTATGAGGCAAGCTCCATGACGTCATGGCCTACCCGCACGCTCGGTCGCTCCGGCGTTTCCGTCACCACCATGGGCCTCGGCACCGCCACGCTCGGCGGCGCGCGCGTCCCGCTGACCGATGCCGAACGCCGCGCTATCGTCCGCGCCGCCTGGGACGGCGGGCTGCGCTATGTCGATACCGCCCCGTTCTACGGCGTCGGCGCCGCCGAGCGCGCGGTGGGCGACGCGCTGCGCGACGAGCCGCGCGACAGCTGGGTGCTGTCCACCAAGGTCGGGCGGCTGCTGCGCCCCAACCCGGCCGGCACCCCGGACCCGGACGGACGGCTCACGCCGCTGCCGTTCTCGGTGGCCTATGATTATGGCCACGACGCCATTCTGCGCTCGGTCGAGGACAGCCTCCAGCGCCTGGGCCTGGCCCGGATGATATTCTCTATGTTCACGACATCGGCGCCTATCAGCACGGCGACGCGGCGGCGGGGCATTTGCAACGGCTGCGCGAGTCCGGCTACGCCGCCCTCGCCCGGCTGAAATCCGAGGGCACGGTCCGCGCCATCGGCATCGGCGTGAACGAGACCGCGGTGCTGATGGAAGCGCTGTCCTGGGGCGAGTGGGATGCGTTCCTGCTGGCCGGGCGGTACACGCTGCTGGAACAGGCGCCGCTGGATGATCTGCTGCCGCTGTGCCTGGCGCGCGGGACTTCCATCGTGGTCGGGGGGCCACTCAATTCCGGGCTGCTGGCGGGGCGCGATTCCTGGAACTACGCCCCGGCTCCGGAACCGATGAAGGCGCGGGCGGCGGCGCTGGGGGCGGTCTGCGCGCGGCACGGGGTGGCGCTGCCGGCGGCGGCGCTGCAATTCCCGCTGGCGCATCCGGCGGTGGCGGCGGTGATCCCGGGGCCGCGCTCGGCGGCCGAGACGGTGGAGAACCTGGCGCTGATGCGCCAGCCGATCCCGGCCGATCTCTGGGCCGAGCTCAAGGCGGAGGGGCTGCTCGACCCGCGTGCGCCAACGCCCTGACCCGGGCCGAGAGCGCCCGTCGCGCCGCTGCCGTCTGCCCCGCCAACGCCAGCAGCGCGGGCAACTGGCCGGGGTGGGCGGCGAGCGCCGCCAGCACCCGCCCGAGGCCGATCGCGCCCCGCGCGTCCAATGCCACCAGGGCGGCGGGCGGCAGGTCCTGCCCGGCCGGGTCGCAGACGGCGCGCAGTACCGCGAAGGGCAGGCCGCGCGCGTCGGCCTCGGCCGCGACCGCGCCGGTTTCCAGATCCAGTGCCACGCAGCCGGTTTCGCGGTGCAGCCGGGCCTTCTCCATCGCGGTGGCGGCGATCGCGTTGCAGCAGAGCAGCGCGCCCGCGGTGGTCCCGCCGAGCGCGCGGGCCAGCGCGGGATCCGTCGCGCGGCGCCGGCCGTCCAGCAGCACCTCGGCGGGAACCAGAACCGTGCCGGGGGCGAGCGCGGGGTCAAGGCCGCCCGCCAGGCCGAAGCTGACCAGGGCAACCGCCCCCGAGGAGGCCAGCTCGCGGGCGGCGCGGGCGGCGCCGGCGGCATCGCCGCCGCCGATGGCAACCGACCAGGGCAGCATGCGCAGCAGGCGGGCTTCGGCGCGCAGGCCGACGACGACGCTGGGCGTCATGCGGCGCGGCCGTGCCGGACGGGCGAGCGCCTTGACCTGTGGCGCGCCGGCCCGCACAACCCGGCTATGACCGCGCGCGCGCCCGGACGGCGAATTCCGCGCCCGGCCTCCGGCTGATCGGGGGCCGGGTCGCCGCCCGCCACGCCTTTTCCCGCGCCCAGGATTCCCCGATGACCGACCCGACCCCGCGCGACTACCGCGATACCGTGTTCCTGCCCCGCACCGGCTTTCCCATGCGCGGCGATCTGCCGAAGCGCGAACCCGCCCTGCTGGCGCGGTGGTAGGCGATGGACCTGTGGGGCCGGATGCGCGCCGCCGCCCGC
>DAHWNE010000354.1 GCA_027340195.1 Acetobacteraceae bacterium
GGCCGGGGTTTACAAGACCCCGGCGATCTACGCGGAGGTGAAGGCGGTGTTCACCAACTCGGTGCCGGTCGATGCCTATCGCGGCGCCGGGCGGCCGGAGGCGACGTTCCTGCTGGAACGGCTGGTGGACGTGGCGGCACGGGAGACCGGGATCGACCGGGTCGAGATCCGCCGCCGGAACTTCATCCCGAGCGATGCGTTCCCCTACCAGACCCCGGTGGCGCTGCAATATGACAGCGGCGACTACATCGCCACTCTGAACGCGGCGCTGAAGGCGGCCGACTACGCCGGCTTCGAATCCCGCCGCGCCGCCGCGAAGGCGCGCGGCAAGCTGCGCGGCATCGGCATCTCCACCTATTTGGAAGCCTGCGGGATCGCGCCCTCGGCGGTGGTGGGATCGCTCGGCGCCCGCGCCGGGCTCTACGAATGCGCCAATATCCGGGTCCATCCCACCGGCAGCGTGACGGTGTTCACCGGCGCGCACAGCCACGGCCAGGGCCACGAGACCACCTTCGCCCAGCTGGTGCACGAACAGCTCGGCGTGCCGCTCGATCAGATCGAGGTGGTCCACGGCGATACCAACCGCATCCCGTTCGGCATGGGCACCTACGGGTCGCGCTCGCTCGCCGTCGGCGGGTCGGCGATGGTCAAGGCGATGGACAAGATCGTCGCCAAGGGCAAGAAGATCGCTGCCCATCTGATGGAAGCCTCGGTCGAGGACGTGGAGTTCAAGAACGGCACCTTCACCGTCGCCGGCACCGACAAGTCGAAGACGCTGACGGATATCTCGCTCACCGCCTATGTGCCGCACAACTACCCGATCGAGGAGCTGGAACCGGGCCTCGAGGAAACCGCCTTCTACGACCCGAAGAACTTCACCTATCCCGGTGGCTGCCATGTCGCGGAGGTGGAGATCGACCCCGAGACCGGCGTGACCAGCGTGGTGAATTTCACCGCCGTCGATGACGTGGGCCGGGTCATCAACCCGATGATCGTCGAAGGCCAGGTACAGGGCGGGGTGGCCCAGGGCATCGGCCAGGCGCTGCTGGAACACGCGGTCTATGACAGCGCGGGGCAGCTGCTGTCCGGCTCGATGATGGACTACACCATGCCGCGCGCCGACAACCTGCCCAACATCACGGTGGGCACCGAATCCACCCTCTGCACCCACACCCCGCTGGGGGTGAAGGGCTGCGGGGAGGTCGGCGCCATCGGCAGCCCGCCGGCGGTGATGAACGCGGTGGTCGATGCGCTGCGCGACTATAACCTGCGGCATATCGACATGCCGGCGACCGCCTCCAAAATCTGGTCCATCATCCAGGCCGGCCAGCCCCGCATGGCCGCCGAATAGCGCAAGGGACAGCACGCGATGTACGATTTCGCATACCAGAAGCCCGGCTCGGTCGCCGACGCGGTGAAGGCGCTGGGCGCCGACCCGGAGGCCAAGGCGCTGGCTGGCGGCATGACCCTGATCCCGGTGCTGAAGCAGCGGCTCAATCACCCCTCGGTGGTGGTGGATCTCGCCAAGGCGGGTCTCTCCGGCATCACCGCCGGGGCCGGATCGGTCACCATCGGGGCGATGACCACGCACGCCACGGTGGCGGCCTCGGCCGAGGTGAAGCGGATCATCCCGGCGCTGGCGGCGCTGGCCGGCGGCATCGGCGACGAGCAGGTGCGCCATCGCGGCACCATCGGCGGCAGCCTGGCCAACAACGACCCGGCGGCCGACTACCCGGCCGCGGCGCTGGCGCTGGGCGCCACCATCAAGACCAACAAGCGCGAGATCGCGGCCGACGATTTCTTCCAGGGCATGTTCACCACCTCGCTGGAAGCCGACGAGATCATCACCGCCGTGACCTTCCCCGCCCCCACCGCGGCCAACTACCAGAAGTTCCGCAATCCGGCCTCGCGCTACGCCATCGTCGGCGTGTTCGTGGCCCGCTTCCCCGCCGGGGTGCGGGTGGCCGTGACCGGCGCCGGTCAGGGCGGGGTGTTCCGTCACGCCGCGATGGAAGCCGCGCTGAGCGCGAAATTCTCGCCCGACGCCATCGCCGGCGTCACCACACCGGCGGGAGACATGAACGCCGACATCCACGCCAGCGCCGAATACCGCGCGCATCTGGTGGGGGTGATGGCTCGGCGCGCGGTGGCCGCCGCTTCCTGATCGCCCTGCCGCCCGCAGGATGACCGGCGGCGACCCGCACGAGACCCTGCGCCGCGTGTTCGGCTACCCCGGGTTCCGCGGCTTGCAGGAACCCGCGATCGCCCATGTGCTGGACGGCGGCGACGCGCTGGTGCTGATGCCGACCGGCGGCGGCAAGAGCCTCTGTTACCAGGTCCCGGCGCTGTGCCGGGCCGGGCTCGCGGTGGTGGTCTCCCCGCTCATCGCGCTGATGGACGACCAGGTGGCGGCGCTGCGCCAGCTCGGCGTCTCGGCCGCGGCCCTGCATTCCGAGCTGGACCCGGCGGAGGCCCGCGATACCCAGCGCAGCCTGGCGCAGGGCGGGCTCGATCTGCTCTACGTCTCGCCGGAACGGCTGCTGGCGAACGGGATGCTGGACCGGCTGGCGCGACTGAAACTGTCGCTGATCGCGATCGACGAGGCGCATTGTGTCTCGCAATGGGGCCACGAGTTCCGTCCCGAATACCGCGCGCTTGCGGCGCTGGGCACGCGCTTCCCCGGGGTGCCGCGGATCGCGCTCACCGCCACCGCCGATCCGCGCACCCGCGACGACATCCTGGACGCGCTGGCGATGCCGAAGGCGCGGGTGTTCCTGGCCAGCTTCCACCGCCCCAACCTGTTCCTGGCCGCGCAGCCGAAAGCCTCGGAGATGACGCAGCTGGACGCGCTGCTGCGCCGCCATCCCGGCGCCTGCGGCATCGTCTATTGCGGCAGCCGGGCCAAGACCGAGCGGGTCGCCGCCGCGCTTGCCGCGCGCGGTCACCCGGCGGTGGCGTTCCACGCCGGCCTGGACCCGGCCCATAAGCGGGAGGCGGCGGCGCGGTTCCGCTCCGGTGAGCCGCTGGTGGTGGTGGCGACGATCGCGTTCGGCATGGGGGTGGACCGGCCGGATGTGCGCTTCGTCGCGCATCTGGATATGCCGGCCACGCCGGAAGCCTGGTACCAGCAGATCGGCCGCGCCGGGCGCGACGGCGATCCGTCCGACACGCTGCTGCTGTATGGCGGGCAGGACATCGCGCAGGCGCGGCACTGGCTCACGCAATCCAGCGCGCCCGAGACGCAGCAGCGCACCATGCGCGCGAAGCTGGAGCAGATGATCGGCCTGACCGAGACCGTCACCTGCCGCACCCGCGCGCTGCTGACCTGCTTCGGCGAGACATTGGAGGAGGATTGCGGGCATTGCGACAACTGCCGGTCCCGTCCCACCACCTTCGACGGGCGGGTGGAAGCGCAGAAACTGCTGTCCACGGTCTATCGCACCGGGCAGATGTTCGGCGCGGTGCATGTGGTTGCGGTGCTGCGCGGGGAAAATACCGAGGCGGTGACCCGCCACGGCCATGACCGGTTGTCGGTGTTCGGTATCGGCGCCGACCGTCCGGCCGCGTTCTGGCGCGGGCTGGTCCGGCAGCTGATCGCGCGCGGGGTGCTGGACATCGATACCGCAGGGCATGGCGGGTTGTTCCTGCATGCCGAGGCCGCGCGGCCGATCCTGCGCGGGGAGGCGCCGCTGCCGGTGCGCGACGATACGCCCAGGCCGCCGCGCGCGCCGGCGCGGGCTGGCGCGCGGGCGCCGGCGGATGCTCCGCCGATCCCCGCCGAAGCGCCGGAATCGCTGTTCGCCGCGCTGCGCGCCTGGCGCGCCGCGGAGGCGAAGGCGCAGGCGGTGCCACCCTATGTCATCTTTCACGATACGGTCTTGCGCGAGATCGCCGCGGTGCGTCCGGACGGGCTCGCGACCCTGGCCGAGATCAAGGGGGTCGGTGCCTCCAAGCTGAGCCGATACGGCCCCGCGCTGCTGGCGGTCCTGGCGCAATGGCAGGGCTGAACGCACCCTTCGACCGCGCGGCGGTGCGGCGCCACCGCGACCGCGCGGCGGGGCGGATCGGCCCGGTCACGCCGCTGCTTGCCGAGCTCGCGGAGCGGCTGGTGGAGCGGCTGGACGACGTCACGCGCCGGTTTCCGACCGCGCTCGATCTGGGCGGTCGCGGGGTGGTGGCACCGCTGCTGGCCGCGCGCGGCATCGATGTGGTCAGCGCCGATCTCTCGCTGCCGATGCTGCGCCACTCGCCGCCGCTCCGGGTGGTGGCGGATGCCGAGGCGCTGCCGTTCGGCCCGGCCTCGTTTGACCTGGTGGTGGCCAGCCTGTCGCTGCACTGGGTGAACGACCTGCCGGGGGCGCTGATCCAGCTGCGCCGGGCGCTGCGCCCGGGGGGGCTGTTCCTGGCCAGCCTGCCGGTGCTGGGAACGTTGGATACTCTGCGCGCGGCCCTGACCGAGGCCGAGGCGTCGCTGCGGGGCGGCGCGGCGCCGCGGGTTTCCCCGTTCCCGGAGCTGCGCGACTGCGCCGGGCTGTTGCAGCGCGCCGGCTTCGCGCTGCCGGTGGCGGATGTGGAGGAGGTGAGCCTGTCCTACGCCTCCCCGCTGGCGCTGCTGCGGGAATTGCGCGCGGCGGGGGAGGCGAATGCGCTGGCTTCGCGGGATCGCCGCATCCCACCGCGGGCGCTGTTCGCCGCCGCGGCGGCGGCGCTGGCGGGGCCGGACGGGCGGGCCGCGGCGCGGCTCAGGCTGGCCGTGCTGACCTGCTGGGCGCCCGAATAAAAAAGCAAGCTGTCCATTTCGTCACACAAAACGGGCATTGACGCGCAATAGCCGCCGGAGCATGGTTGGGTTGCTGAAAAAGCAGGGCCGCCCACCGGGTGGCATAGAACGAACAGGGAAAGGAAGACGGTCCATGGGCAAAATCAGCCGGAGATCGGTGTTCAAGGGCTCGCTGGGGCTGGCGGCGGCGGGGGCGCTGTCCACCCCGTATATCGCCAACGCGGCGGCCAAGACCGCCAGCGTATGGTGGACGCAGGGGTTCATCCCGGAGGAGGACGCCTCCTTCAAGCGGATGGTCGCGGGGTACGAAAAGGCGAGCGGGAACAAGATCGACTACAGCATCCTGCCGTTCGTGGCGCTGGAGCAGAAGATGATCTCCGCGCTGCAAACCGGCGACACGCCGGATCTGATGTCCTTCGACGGCATCCAGACGACCCTGGTGCTGAGCGCCTACAACGACAAGCTGGTCGACGTGAGCGACGTGGTCGCCACCCAGGAAGCGCATCTCAACAAGACCGGCCTGCTGTCCACCCATCTCTATAACAAGGTCAAGAAGGCGCGATCCTACTACGCGGTGCCGTACAAATGCGGTTGCGAGCCGTTCCATATCTGGGGCGACCTGGTCAAGGAAGCCGGCTACAACATCGCCGATATTCCCAACACCTGGGATGCGCGGTGGAACTGGTTCAAGCCGATGCAGGCCAAGCTCCGCGCCAAGGGCATGCGCCGGATGTATGCGCTCGGTCTGCAGATGACCACCAACGGGCCGAGCGACGGCAACAACGTGTTCCACGGCTTCCTGATCGCGAACGGTGGGCTCGGCGTCGGAACCGGCATTGTCACCCCGGATGGCAAGCTGCACCTCGATGACCCGAAGGTGAAGGACGCGGTGGTAAAGACCATCGCCTACATGACGGATGCCTACAAGGGCGGGTACGTGCCCAAGGGCGCAATCAGCTGGAACGACGCCGACGACAACAATGGCTTTCACGCCAAGCTGTTCATCGTGGATTTCGATGGCACCATCTCGACCGAACTCGCGATGTGGCACGACCAGAAGAAGCTGGCCGAATGCGTGACCATGGGTCTGCCGCTGGGCAACGACGGCAAGCCGATGCCGGCGATGGTGGGCTATATCGGCGGCATGATCCCGAAGGCGGCGAAGAATCCGGAAGTTGCCAAGGACTTCATGAAATACGTCATCGAACCCTCGGTGAACAACACCTACCTGAAAGCCGGCCTCGGGCGCTGGGTCACGCCGTTCCCGGAGACCGCGCGCAATGATCCGTGGTGGCTGAACAACCCGAACAAGGCGCTGGCGGCGCATCTCACCCCGTATGTGAAGGAAGCGGTGCTCGGGCCGACGGTGCCCGATCCGCTTGTCTTCAATCCCGCCTACGGGGATGTCGAGGCGCAGCAGGTCTGGGGGCAGTCCTACTCCTACGTGTACAAGGACGGCATGACGCCCGAAGCGGCGGCCGAGCGCGCCTTCAAGGAGATCAGGACCATCTTCTCCCGCTATTCGGTCTAGCCCAGGAGGCGGTTCCATGGATGGGAGCAGCGCCCAGGTCGCCGCAATCGGTCCGCGCGAAAGCGTGGCGCCGATGGCTCGTCGC
>DAHWNE010000357.1 GCA_027340195.1 Acetobacteraceae bacterium
TCGCGCGAGCGAAGACCAAGATCGGGTTGCAGACGCTGGGCTACAACATGAAGCGGTTCGTCTGGTTGGAGGGAAGGCGGGCGGTCGGGGCATGATGCGGATCGGGATCGCAAAGCGGACGGCACGTCGGATACCCGGCGATCGCCGACCGCAAATGGGTGGATGAGAGGCGCTGCCACACGACCGCAGCGATGGCCACAGCGCCTATCGAGGGGAACCTCAACAGAAACGAGGATTTTTAGAGGTGCCCATCTCCTAGAACGTATATCCATGGAGCCTTCGATGCAGGTCGCCCGCTGGGGCAACAGCCTCGCCATCCGCATTCCCGCCTCCGTCGTCGCCGCCCTCGAACTGAAGCCCGGGGACGAAATCGACATCCATGTCGCCGACACCCGCCGGCTGGGCATCGCCCGCGCCCCGGGGCGGGAGGAGCTGCTGGCCCGCCTGCGCGCCTTCCGCGGCCGGCTGCCCGCCGATTTCAAGTTCGACCGGGACGAGGCGAATGGGCGTTAGTTTCTTCGACACCAATGTCCTGGTCTATCTCGCCTCTGACGACACCGCCAAAGCCGACCGAGCCGAAGCCGTGCTGGCCGCGGGCGGCGCGATCAGCGTGCAGGTGCTGAACGAACTCGCCAACGTCGCCCGCCGCCGGATGCGGATGGGCTGGACCGAAATCCACGCCTGGCTCTCGCTGCTGCGCGGCCTGCTAACCGTCCATCCGCTGACGTTGGAGACCCACGACACCGGGCTGGCGCTGGCCGCGCGCTACGGGCTTTCGACCTTCGATGCCATGATCGCCGCCTCCGCGCTGCACGCCGGCTGCGATACGTTGTGGTCGGAGGACATGCAGGACGGGATGGTGCTCAACGGAGGCCTGCTGGTGGTCAACCCGTTTCGCCCGGTACCCGCCTGAGCGCACCCGAGACACGCGCACCCGAGACACGCGGACCCGGGGCACGCGGACCCGCGACACCGCCGCCCCGCGGCAACCGCGACACCTGGCTGGGGGACCTGGATTCGAACCAAGGCTGCCCGGGTCAGAGCCGGGAGTTCTACCGCTAAACTATCCCCCACCCCTGGACAGGCGGTGCGGCCCGATAGCACCCTGCGCGCCGCCTCGCAACCGCGCCCCGATGCTCGAACTCCACCCCGCCCCCGCCCGCCTGCCCGCCGACCGGCGCGTCTATGCCATCGGCGACATCCACGGCTGCCTCGACCGGCTGCGCACGCTGCACGACGCCATCGCCGCCGACCTCGCCGCCCGCCCGGTCCCCGCCGCGGTGCTGATCCATCTCGGCGACCTGGTCGATCGCGGCCCGGACTCCGCCCAGGTGGTGACGCATCTCGCCACCGCCCCGCCGCCGGCCGGCATCACCGAAACCCTCACGCTCCGCGGCAACCACGAGGCGATGATGCTCGCCGCCCTGGACGCGCCCGATCGGGACGACGCCGCGCTGGTGTGGATGCAGAACGGCGGCGCCGACACCCTGCTCTCCTGGGGCGTCTCCCGCCGCGTCGAACCGCGCGACTGGGCCGCCGCCCTGCCGGCCGAGGACCTCGCCTTCCTCCGCGCCCTGCCGCTCTCGCGCCGCGACGGCGGCTATCTGTTCGTCCATGCCGGCATCCGCCCCGGCGTGCCGCTCGACCGCCAGGACCC
>DAHWNE010000358.1 GCA_027340195.1 Acetobacteraceae bacterium
GGCAACCAGCAGAAGGCGCTGATGGCCAAATGGCTGCAACTGCGCCCGCGCCTGCTGGTGCTCGAGGAGCCTACGCAGGGGGTGGATGTGGGCGCGCGCGAGCAGATTTTCACCGCCGTCCGCGACTGGGCCGCCTCCGGCGCGGCGGTGCTGGTGCTGTCGGGCGATCACGAGCAACTCTCGCTGCTGTGCGCGCGGGTGCTGATCTTCCGCCATGGGCGGATCGCCGCCGAGCTGGCTGGGGCGGATCTCACCGAGGAGAATATGGCCCATGCGTGCTTCGGATCCGTCGCCGCATGAGGTGGGTGCGACCATGACGGCGCGGAGCCTGTTCGACCGCTACGCGCTGCTGCTCGCCTGGGCGGCCACCATCGCCCTGTTCGGCGCGCTGGAACCCGGGACGTTCCTGCGGGTGGCCGATTTCACCTCAATGTTCTCCTCCCAGTCGGTGCTGGTGGTGCTGACTTATTCGCTGGTGGTCAGCCTGACCGCCGGCGAGTACGACCTGTCGGCGGCGCCGGTGCTGACCCTGGCCGCGATGGTGGTGGCGATCCTGAACACTCAGCTGGGGATCGGCGTGGGCTGGGCGATCCTGGCCGCGCTGGCGGCCGGGCTGGTGGTGGGGATGCTGAACGGGCTGCTGGTGGTGGCGGTGGGGATCGATTCCATCATCGTCACCCTCGGCACCGGCACGCTGGTGAGCGGGGTGGTGCTGTGGATCAGCGGCTCGCAGATGGTGGCGGGGATTTCGCAGACGCTGGTGAACTGGGTGATCGTGCCGCGGGTGTTCGGGCTGTCGTTCGGGTTCCTGTATGCGGTCGGGCTGACGCTGCTGCTGTGGTACGTGCTGGATTACACGCCGTTGGGGCTGAAGCTGCTGTTCGTGGGCCGGGGGCGGCGGGTGGCACGGCTGGCGGGGCTGGACGTGCCACGGCTGCGCTTCGGCGCGCTGGCCGCCGGCGCGGTGCTGGCCGCCTTCGCCGGGGTGCTCTACGCCGGCACCAGCGGCTCGGCCGACCCGTCCTCGGGCGACAGCTTCATGCTGCCGGCCTTTGCCGCCGCGTTCCTGGGCTCCACCGCGGTGCGACCGGGGCGGTTCAACGCCTGGGGCTCGTTCACCGCGGTGTATTTCCTGGTGACCGGAATCACCGGGCTGTCGCTGATGGGGATCCAGATCTTCATCCAGGACCTGTTCTATGGCGGCGCGCTGATCGTCGGCGTGACCCTGTCGCTGCTGGTGCGCCGGCGCGAGCAGCGGGAGCGGGACGTGGCGGAGACCGGGGAATAATCATCCTGCCGTGGCGGGCAGCGTGGCCAGCAGCGCCGCGCCGGCGGCCAGCAGGCCCACCACCACCGCCATCCCCGCCCGCTGCGAATGGAACGCCGCCGTCACCGCGCCCAGCAGTGCCGGCCCGACGAAGCCGGTGACCCGGCCCGACAGCGCGAACAGCCCGAAGCCGGCGTTGCGGTGCTCGGCGGGGGCCAGGCGCGCCATCAGGCTGCGGCTGGCGGCTTGCGCCGGCCCCACGAACACCCCGAGCCCCAGCGCGAGCGCCCAGAACCAGGCCTCGGACCGCACCAACAACACCGCGCTGCCGAGCCCCACCAGCGCGACCAGTGCGGCCAGCACGGTGACCCGGTCGCCCAGCCGGTCCTGAGCCCAGCCGAAGCCGAAGGCGCCGATCCCCGCGGTGACGTTGAGGGCGATCCCCAGCAGCAGCACTTGGCGGGCGCCCATGCCGAACTGGCCTGCGGCGAAGATGCCGCCGAAGGCGAACAGCGTGGTCAGGCCGTCGGTGTAGAGCATCCGCGCCAGCAGGAAGCGTCGCAGCCGGCGGTCGGCCGCGGCATCCCGCAGCGCGAGGACGAGGGCGTTTGTGCCCTCGCGCAGCGCCGCGCCCCAGCCGCGCCGGGCCGGGCTGGGGATGAACACCAGCGCGGGCCAGGCGAACAGCGCGATCCAGGCGGCCGCGAACAGCGCGGTGGCCCGGACCGGCTGGGCGAGGCGCGCGTCGAGCCCGAACCAGGGCGGATGCGGGTCGATCAGCAGGACGAGGCAGGCGCCGAGGCAGACGATGCCGCCCGCGTAGCCCGCCGCCCAGCCGATGCCGGAGACGCGGCCCAGCCGGTCGGGCGGCGCCAGGACGGGCAGCATGGCGTTGTAGAAGACGAATCCGATCTCGAAGGCGACGGTGGCGGCGCCGGCCAGCCATAGCGCCAGCGGGACGTCGCGCGGGCTGGGGCGGACGAACCACAGCGCGGCGGTGCAGCCGACCAGCAGGCAGACCGAGGCGGCGAGCATGGCGCGGCCACGCCCGCCGCGATCGGCGACGGCGCCAAGCGGGGCGGCGGCAAGGGCGATCACCAGCCCGGCGGCAGTCTGCGCTCCGGCCCAGAGCGCGGTGCCGGCGACCGGATCCGGGGCCACCGCGCGGACGAAATAAGTGGCGAAGACGAACGTGACGACGATGGTGTTGAACGCGCTGCCGGCCCAGTCATAGAGCCACCAGGCCGCCAGCGCGGCGCGGGAGGTCAGCCCTTGGTCCGCCGGCCGCCGCGCCCGGAGCCGTTGTCGGCGGAGGAAATGATATTGCGCAACTCACGGATATAGGCCGACCCCTTCGGCGTGCGGCTGACCAGCACGCTGCGCCGGTCGGTCGGGTCGGGTTTGCGGCGGGCGAGGTCGAACTCGGCCAGCCGGTCGAGCGCGCGGGTGATGGCGGGCTTGGAGACGTTGAGCTCGGCGGCCAGGCCGCGGACGGTGTGGTTTCCGTCCTGGAGGTAGCAGGTCAGCAGCACCGCCAGTTGGCGGGCGGAGAGATCCGCCCCCTCCTTGCGGACCAGGGCGACGATGGTCTCGCGCAGGACCGCCATCAGGTGGTCGGAGGCCGAAACCGGGGACGTTGCCATGATGTTTCCTTTCATGCTCACGACGTGGGTCGGAACGCGGACGGGTTGGGCATTGCCCCGGAGCAGGCACTTGCTCTTCCCCGGACGGGGTACGTTACCACGGTGTTTCATCCCCCGCCAACAGCATATATGGATGTTCTTGGGGCCGATGATATACCCGGGTTCCGCAGGAAACCGGGTATATCACTGTCGGGCGAAACGGGTGGCGATGGCGGCGAACAGCGCGCGCAGCGCCTGCGCCTCTCCACCCTCGGGGCGACCGGGACGGGTCTGGTCGTTCCAGGCGTAGAGGTCGATATGCGCCCACGACACCGTGTCGGGCACGAACCGGCGCAGGAACAGCGCCGCCGTCACCGCGCCGGCATGTGGCTTCGAGGAAACATTGTTCACATCCGCGACAGTGCTGTCGAGCCAGGCGGCGTAGCCGTCCCAGAGCGGCATCCGCCACAGCGGGTCGTGCGTCTCCACCCCGGCGCGCAGGATGGTTTCGGCCATCGCGTCATCGTTGCAGAACAGCGCCGGCAGGTCGGGCCCCAGCGCCACCCGCGCGGCCCCGGTCAGGGTGGCGCAGTCCACCAGCAGGGCCGGAGATTCGGCCGCCGCCTCGGCCAGCAGGTCGCATAGCACCAGCCGCCCCTCGGCATCGGTGTTGCCGACTTCCACCGAGATGCCGGCGCGCGTCGCGAGCACGTCGGAGGGGCGCATGGCGGTGCCGGAGACCGAGTTCTCGACGCAGCCGAGACGCAGCGCGAGCCGCACCGGCAGCTTCGCCTCCATGATCCGCCGCGCGAGACCGAGGGTGACGGCGGCGCCCCCCATGTCCTTCTTCATCCGCAGCATCCCGGCCGAGGGCTTGAGGTCGTAGCCGCCGGTATCGAAACAGACGCCCTTGCCGCAAAGGGCGATCAGCGGTCCGTCCGCGGCCCCGTCCCAGC
>DAHWNE010000393.1 GCA_027340195.1 Acetobacteraceae bacterium
CTCAGGCAGGAGGTCAGGAACTCGGCCTAACCCCTTATCGGCAAAGACACGGCCTGGCAAGCTTCATTTTAGGGCCGCCCGGGTCACGCGACCCGGTGCAGCAAGGCCTCTCCCGCCGCCAGCCGCCGGCAGTTCTCCGCCGCCAGCGCCAGGCTGCGATCGAAGGTGCCGGTGGTCAGCCAGCCGATATGCGGGGTCAGCACCACGTTCGGCAGCGCCAGCAACGGATCGTCGGGCGGCGGCGGTTCGGCGGCGAAGACATCGAGCCCCGCCGCCGCCAGCCGGCCGGACCGCAGCGCCGCCAGCAGCGCCGCCGGATCGACCAACCCGCCGCGGGCGGTGTTGATCAGGATCGCCCCCGGGCGCAGCCGCGCCAGCCGCGCGGCGTCGATCAGCCCGGCGGTGGCCTCGGTCAGCGGCAGGTGCAGCGACAGGATGTCCGCCTCGGCCAGCAGATCATCCAGGGCGCGAAACGTCCCTTCCGGCGCGTCCGGATGCGCGGCCCGGGCGGTGTAGAGCACCCGGCAGCCCAGCGCGCCCAGCGCCGGCGCCAGCGCCCGCGGCACCGCGCCGAACCCCACCAGCCCCACCCTCCGCCCGCCGAGTTCGCCGAGCCCGTCCAGCAGCGCCGGGTCCAGCGCGAAGCCGCGCCCGGCGGCGGTGGCGGCGTGAAACAGCGGCAGCCGGCGCAGGCAGGCCAGCATCAGCGCCAGGGTCAGCTCCGCCACCGCGCGCGCGTTGGTGCCGGGCATGTTGCAGACCGGAATGCCGCGCGCGCGCGCGGCGGCCAGGTCGATGGTGTTCACCCCGACCCCGATCTTCTGGATCAGCCGCAGCCGCGGCGCCGCGGCGATCATCGCCGCGGTGGCCGGGGCCAGGACGTGCCACAGCACCTCGGTGGTCGGCAGTTCGCGCGCGAGCCCCGCCGCGTCCGCCTCCTCGCAGACCGTCACCGTCAGCGCGGAGCCGGCGACGGCGGCCAGCCGGGCCCGCAAATCGGGGCCGGCCGCGGCATGGAACAGGACGCGCATCAGCGCCGGCGGCCGGCCAGCGCGGCCCCGCCGGCGAAGCCGCCGCGCGCGCCCAGCGCCTCCTCGATCCGCAGCGCCTCGTTCCATTTCGCCATCCGCTCGCCGCGGGCGAAGCTGCCCACCTTCAGCTGCCCCACCCCCCAGCCCACCGCCAGATGCACGATGGTGGTGTCCTCGGTCTCCCCGGAGCGGGCGGAGACGATGCCGGCGAAGCCCACCGCGCGCGCCGCCCGCCAGGCGGCCAGCGTCTCCGACAGGGTGCCGCGCTGGTTCGGTTTCAGCAGCACGCAGTTGCCGGCCCCGGCGGCGGCGGCGTCGCGCACCCGCGCGGCGTCGGTGACCAGGAAATCGTCGCCGACGATCTGGATCCGCCCCTCCATCGCGGCGGTGAAGGCGGCGAAGCCGGCGGCGTCGTCCTCGGCCAGCGGGTCCTCGATGGAGACGATCGGGTAGGCGTCCACCCAGCCGGCGAGCAGGCGGATCATGCCGTCGCTGTCGATCTCGCGATTCTCGAGCCCCAGCCGGTAGCGCCCGCCGCGGCCGAAATCGGAGGCGGCGATGTCGAGCGCGATCGCCACCTGCTTGCCCGGCGTGAAGCCGGCGCGTTCGATGGCACGGACCAGCGCCTCCAGCGCCGCCTCGTTGGTGGGGAAATCCGGCCACCAGCCGCCCTCGTCGGCCACCCCGGCCAGCCGGCCGGTCTCCTTCATCATCGCCCCGGCGGCGCGATAGACCTCGGCGGTCCAGTCCAGCGCCTCGGCGAAGCTGCCGGCTTCCGGGCAGACCACCAGGAAATCCTGGATATCGACGCGACGGCCGGCATGGGCGCCGCCGCCGAAAATCTGGATCTGCGGCAGCGGCAGGGTCGCCGCCTCCGGCCCGCCCAGGTAGCGGAACAGCGGCTCCCCCACCGCCCCGGCGGCGGCCTGGGCGACGGCGATGGAGACCGCGGTCATCGCGTTCGCCCCCAGCCGGGACCGGTCTTGCGTGCCGTCCAGCGCGATCAGCGCGGCGTCGATCGCCTCCTGATCGGCGGCGTCGCGGCCGGCCAGGGCGGCGGCGATGGCGGTGTTCACCTGCTCCAGCGCGTCGGTCACGTCGTAGCCGCCGAACGCGGCGCCGCCGTCGCGCAGGTCCAGCGCCTCGGCCGAGCCGGTGGAGGCGCCGGCCGGCGCCATGCCCCGCCCGACCGCCCCGCATTCCAGCAGCACGTCGGCTTCCAGGGTGGGCCGGCCGCGGCTGTCCCACACGCGGCGGCCATGGACGAAGGCGATGGCGGTGTCGGTCATGCGGGATCCCCGGTGGTGGCGAGTTCCGCCGCCCAGGCGGCGCGGATGGCGGCGAGTCGGGTGGGCGGGGCGGCAAGCAGGGCGCGCGCGACGCGGCGCACCCGATCCTTATCCGTCTCGGCGGTCACGTATTCGACCGGCGATTTCCCGTCCACCCTGGCCAGGAACAGGCCGGGCAGCAACGCCGCCGCGCGCGCCTCCAGCGCCGCCGGCGCCTCCCACGTCACGCGGGCGGCGTAGGCTTCGGCCAGCGCGTCGAAGCAGGCGAGGAACCCCGCCGTCGCCGCCGGCGTCCACAGGCATTTCAGCAGCAGGTGATTGAGGCAGAAGGCCAGATCGAACGCCGGATCGCCCCAGGTGGCGCATTCGGCGTCCAGCAGCACCGGGCCGGCCGGGCCGCACAGGATGTTCTTCGGGCTGACATCGCCATGGATCAGCGCCAGCCTCGTGGCGGCGGTGACCTCCGCCAGCCTTGTCAGCGCCGCGGCGCGGTCGGGATGCGCGGCGGCGGTGGCGAGCAGATAGGGGGCGAGGCGGATCTCGTGGAAGATCCCGGCGGTGGGAAACTCCGCTTCCACCGCCGGATCGCCGGCGGTGGCGGCATGCACGGCGCCGATCGCGGCGCCGACGGCGGCGGCGAAGCCGGGATCGGCATGGCCGCGGCGGAGCTGCTCCTTCCACAGAAGGTGCGTCGCCGGGTCCAGATAGGCCATCGCCAGCGCCCCGGCTTGCGGGTCCTGGCCGAGCAGGGCCGGCGCCAGCCCCGGGCAGGCGGCGGTGGCGCGCTCCATCCAGCGCGCTTCGTAGCGGTTGCGCGCCACCGGGGCGCGCCAGTCGGCGGCGACACGCAGCTTCGCCAGGGCGCGCTTCACGCAGACCGGGCCGGCGGGCAGATCGATGCGCCAGATGTCGGAGGACACCCCGCCGGTCAGCCGCGCCCCTCCGGGCGGCGGGGCATCGGCGTCCATCAGGCCCATGCGGACCAGGGCGGCGAGGAGCTCGGCGGGCGGCATGGGCCGCAGTCTGGCATGGCGGGGCCGGCCGGTCAGCAGGGGGCCACGCGCCCCCCGACTACCCGGCATCGAGCAGCGACTTCAGACGATAGACCGCCTCCAGTGCCTCCCGCGGCGACATCCGGTCCGGATCGAGCGCCGCCAGCGCGGCCAGCGCCGGCGGCGGGGCGGGGGCGGTCGGGGCGGCCTCGAACAGCGGCAGCGGGG
>DAHWNE010000414.1 GCA_027340195.1 Acetobacteraceae bacterium
AGGCGCCGGTTCATGCTGACCACGTCCTGTTCCGGCACCGCCAGCATATGGGCGATCTTGCTGACCTGCTCGGGCTTCAGGTCGCCGTCCTCCAGCGCCTGCATCTGGCCCTTGAGGCGGCGGAGGTTGAAGAACAGCTTCTTCTGCGCCGCGGTGGTGCCCATTTTCACCAGCGACCAGGAGTGCAGGATGTATTCCTGGATCGCGGCGCGGATCCACCACATCGCGTAGGTGGCCAAGCGGAACCCGCGGTCGGGGTCGAACCGCTTCACCGCCTGCATCATGCCGACGTTGCCCTCGCTGATGAGTTCGCCCACCGGCAGGCCGTAGCCGCGATAGCCCATGGCAATCTTGGCGACCAGGCGCAGGTGGGAGGTCACCAGCTTGTGCGCCGCGTCCATGTCCTGGGTGTCGCGCCAGCGCTTGGCGAGGTCGAGCTCCTCCTCGGCGGAGAGCATCGGGAACTTGCGGATTTCCTGCAGGTAGCGGGTGAGATTGCCCTCGGGGGCAATGTTGAGGACGGCAGAGGCCATGGGTCGGCTCCTTTCGCCGGCGACGCCGGTGCCGGTAATCTGGCACGGATCCGCGACGGCTGGGACTGAATAACAGTCCATGATCTGGCAAGGATCAAATGGCCCCGGAGCTGGCCCCGCCGGGGCGGCCATGTCCGGTCCGACCTCGCGGGCGATCTTGCCGGCCCGTCCGCGATGGGAGAGGAGATACAGGACCGGCGCGGTACTGTCAAGGAAATCCGGGTGGCGGTCCGCGCGCCCCTGACCCCGCGGGGACGGGGAGGCCCCAGACTTGCGGGGAGCGCCGGGCGTTCTTTCTTTTACCGGTAAGAGTAAGGCACGGGACATGCGCATCACATCCAAGGGCCAGGTGACCATTCCGGCCGACATCCGCGCACGGGCCGGGCTGCTGCCACATACGGAGGTGGCGTTCGAGTTCGACGGCGCGGTGGTGCGCATCGTCCGGGCCGCCGCCCGCGCGGGCGAGGGCCGCGGGGATCGCCTGGTCGCGCATCTGCGCGGGCGTGGCGATGTCGCGATGAGCACCGATGCCATCATGGCGCTGACCCGCGCCTTGTAGATGCCCGCGGTTCTGGTTGACGCGAACGTTCTGCTCGATGTGCTGACCGAGGATGCGCGCTGGTGCGCGTGCGGCCGATCGCTTCCGCCTGGTCACCAATCCGGTCATCGTTGCCGAGGTCTCGATCCGGTTTTCGCGGATCGAGGCGCTGGACGCGGCGCTTCCGAAAGCCATGTTCGATCGCGAGACGATTCCTTACGAAGCCGCGTTTCTCGCCGGCAAGGTGTTTCTCGCCTATCGACGGCGGGGCGGGACGCCGCGCTCGCCGTTGCCGGATTTCTTCATCGGGGCTCATGCCGCGGTGGCCGGGTATCAGTTGATGACGCGGGATACCGCGCGCTACCGCACCGGTTTCCCGAACCTGGCGCTGATCGCGCCGGAGTGAGCGCTGGCGGCTCGCGCGTCGGCCCGCCGGCAAGACGCGGGCGGGTCGCGCCCGGTCAGTGCCCGGACTGCGCCGCCGGCGGCCCGGCCGCCACCGGGCGCAGCAGCGGCACCAGCAGCACCGCCAGCACGAACGCCAGGCTGAGGAAGCGGAACGTGTCGGCATAGGCGGCGGTGGCGGCCTCCCGCCAGATCAGCGCGCGCAGCCGGACCAGGGCGGCCGCGTGCGCCGCCGGAACCGAGCCGAGCAGCGGGACGAAGCGCGCCGTCATGCCCGCCAGCAGCCGCAGCATCGGCGCGTTCGCCGGGGTCAGCGTGCCGGCGATGGCGGTGAAATGCAGCGCCGTGCGGTCGTTCAGCATTGCCCCGCTCAGCGCGATGCCGACCGCTCCGCCCAGGTTGCGCATCATGTTGAACAGGCCGGAGGCGTATTTCAGCCGCGCCGGCGGCAGGCTGCCCAGCCCCAGGGTGACGCTGGGCGCCACCGCGAACACCTGCGGAAATCCGCGGATCAGCTGCGGCACCAGCAGCTGCCGGGCCCCCCAGTCATGGGTGATGTAGGAGAACCGCCACATCGCCAGCCCGATCTGCCCGGCGGAGATGCCGCGCGCATCGGCGGGAAACAGCGGCGTGAGGGAGATGGCGGAGAAGATCCCGATGCCGCTGAGGAACGAAAGGAGGCGGCCAAATGCAAGTGTCCATACGCTTGCGCTGTCCGCGGCGGGCGGGAACAGTGTCGCCCGGAGGCTCCCAGTGACCGATCTTGCCGCCCTCGACCGCGACGACCCGCTGGGTTCGTTCCCGGACCG
>DAHWNE010000422.1 GCA_027340195.1 Acetobacteraceae bacterium
CGTCACCCGGCGGATCACCCCTTCGCGCGAATGGGTGAGCTGGCCGGCGAAGGCGCCGAGGAACCGGCAGAGGTCCATATAGGGGCGCAGCCGCGGCGCGTCCTCGGCCGAGACCGAGGGCATATTGATCGCATTCGCCACCGCGCCGGTCAGCAGGAAATCGCTCATCTGCTCGGCCACCTGCAAGGCGACGTTCTCCTGCGCCTCGGCGGTGGCGGCGCCGAGATGCGGGGTGCAGACCACGTTCTCGAGTTCGAACAGCGGTGAGCGGGTCGCCGGTTCCGTCTCGAACACATCGAGCGCGGCACCGGCGACATGGCCGCTGGTGATCGCCTCCGCCAGCGCCGCCTCGTCCACCAGCCCGCCGCGGGCGCAGTTGATGATCCGCACCCCCTTCTTGGTCGCGGCCAGCGCCTCGCGGGAGAGGATGTTGCGCGTCGCATCGGTCAGCGGCGTGTGCAGGGTGATGATGTCGGCACGTGCCAGCAGCGCGTCGAGTTCGACCTTCTCCACCCCCAGCGCCAAGGCGCGCTGCTCGGCCAGGAACGGGTCGTAGGCGACCACTTTCATGTGCAGCCCGATCGCCCGCTCGGCGACGATGGAGCCGATATTGCCGCAGCCGATCAGCCCCAGCGTCTTGCCGGTCAGCTCGACGCCCATGAAGCGGTTCTTCTCCCACTTGCCGGCCTTGGTGGAGGCCGAGGCCTCGGGGATCTGCCGGGCCAGCGCGAACATCATGGCGATGGCGTGCTCGGCGGTGGTGATGGTGTTGCCATGCGGGGTGTTCATCACCACCACGCCGCGCGCGGTGGCCGATTTCACATCCACATTATCGACGCCGATGCCGGCGCGACCGACAACCTTGAGATTGCCGGCCGCCTCCAGCAGCTCCCGGGTGACCTTGGTGGCGGAACGGATGGCAAGCCCGTCATAGGCGCCGATGATGGCGCGCAGTTCGGCCGGGGCGAGGCCGGGTTTCACATCCGTCTCGATCCCGCGGGCGCGGAAAATCTCGACAGCGGCGGGCGACAGCTTGTCGCTGATCAGAACCTTGGGCATGGCGGAACCTCAGGCGGCTTGCGCGGGGGCGAATTCGGCGGCGGCGGCGGCATAGGCCCAGTCGAGCCAGGGCAGCAGGGCCCGGATATCGGCGGTCTCCACCGTCGCCCCACCCCAGATGCGCAAGCCGGGCGGGGCATCGCGGTAATAGGCGATGTCGTAGGCAACAGCTTCCTTTTCGAGCAGCCCGGCGATGCGCTTCGCCGCCTTCCCCTGCGCCTCGGCATCCAGCGCCGTGAACCAGGGCGCGGTGATCCGCAGGCAGATCGAGGTGGGGGAGCGCGTGGCCGGGGTCTCGGCGAGGAACTCCACCCAGGGCGTGCGCGCCACCCAGGCGGCGATGGCGGCCAGATTGGCCTCGGTCCGCGCGATCAGCGCCGGCAGCCCGCCAAGCGATTCCGCCCAGCGCAGCCCGTCCAGCGCGTCCTCGACGCAGAGCATCGACGGGGTGTTGATGGTCTCGCCCTTGAACACCCCCTCGATCAGCTTGCCGCCCTTGGTCAGGCGGAAGATCTTGGGCAGCGGGCGCGGCGGGGTGAAGCTTTCCAGCCGTGCCGCGGCGCGCGGCGAGAGCGCGAGCATCCCATGCGCCGCCTCGCCTCCCAGCACTTTCTGCCAGGACCAGGTGACCACATCGAGCTTGTCGTACGGCAGCGCCATGGCGAAGGCGGCCGAAGTCGCGTCGGCGATCACCAGCCCCTGCCGATCGGCGGGGATCCAGTCGCCGTCCGGGTAGCGCACGCCGGAGGTGGTGCCGTTCGAGGCCAGCACCACGTCGCGGGAGAAATCCACCGCCGTCAGGTCGGGAAGCCGCCCGTAGGGCGCCTCCAGCACCCGCGCGTCCGCCAGCTTGAGCTGCTTGACGATATCGGTGGCCCAGCCGGCGGAGAAACTCTCATGCGCCAGCACATCCACCCCGCGGGCGCCGAGCAGCGACCAGAGCGCGAGTTCGACGGCGCCGGTATCGGAGGCGGGCACGATGCCCACCCGCCAGTCGGCGGGGATGCCCAGGATGGCGCGGGAGCGCGTGATCACCTCGTTGAGGCGGGCCTTGCCCTCGGCGGCGCGGTGGCTGCGGCCGAGGAACGCGCCCGCCAGGACTTCGGGCGTCCAGCCGGGACGCTTGGCGCAGGGGCCGGAGGAGAAATCGGGATTGGCCGGACGCAGGTCCGGACGCGGTGCGGCGAGTGCCATTTGCGGCTCTCCCTTTCAGAAGAGAAGCGCCCCGGTGGGGGGGCGTGACCCGGCGCGGGGGCTACCCAAGGCGGGGCGCCGCGTCAAGAGGGGTCACGGCCGGACCAGCACGTACCCCTTCGCCACCAGCTGCAGGATGCGCTGCACCCCGAACGGCACCTTGTGCGCATGCGGGTTGAGTTCCGGCGCATGTCCGGTCTCCCGCGCCAGGGTATCAATCGTGTTCATGCAGACATCGAAGCGCACCCCCTGCGCCACCAGCGAATCCACCGCCACCCGCTCCGGCCCGTGC
>DAHWNE010000361.1 GCA_027340195.1 Acetobacteraceae bacterium
GCGAGCGGTCCATCATGGCCAGCCCGCCGGTCCAGTTGTCCCATCGCGCCTGGAAATCGGGCAGCACGGTGGAAAGCCGCGTCGTCATCACCCGCGAATCGACGGCGAAGCCCAGCACGGTGCCGGCCAGCCCGGCGAACACCACGCAAGCGAGCAGCCCGGCGCCCACCCGCCGACCGCCGCGCCGCGGCCAGCTCAGCACCAGCGTGGTCAGCGCCGCCAGCACCGCCGCGCCATAGGCGGTGCGCGAATAGGTCACCAGCAGCGCATAGGCCCCCACCACCCCACCCACCGCGCCGGCCGCCAGCCGCACGGGCCGCGGCGGCGCCAGGCAGACCACCAGGAACGGCGGCGCCATCGCCAGGAAGGTGCCGATATCGTCGCCGCCGAACTGCACCGAGGAGAACGTCGCGGCGATCCGGTAGAACGAGTGGAAGTCGAAGACCCCGGGAAACACCGCGCGTTCGACCACGCCTGCCGCCGCCACCACCGCCAGCGCCACCACCATGCCGGCGGCGAAGCGCGCCAGCGCGTCGCCATGCACCCGTTCGCGGGCCCGCCAGAACGGCATCAGCAGAAACGCCGAGGCCGGCCCCTTGACCAGCCGCAGCGCGTTCTCGGCCAGAAGATACGGATCGGATGATCCCTCCGGGAGCCGGTACGGGGAGGCAAGGCCGCGCAGCGTCTCCCCGGCCAGCACCAGCGCCACCGCCGCCCAGACCCACCCCGCCCAGCCGGACGGCCACAGATCGGCCCGTGTGGGCGGAGCCCGCCACAGCAGCACCGCCACCGTCACCAGCAGCACCGGGTCGGATTCGGTCACCATCATCCGACCGGACCAGATGGTGAAATCCAGCCCCACCAGCACCGCCGGCACCAGCCACAGCCACAGCCCAGGCCAGCGCCACAGCGCCGCGGCATAGGCGGCGAGCCCCAGCGCCAGCGGCCAGGCGGGCAGGGGGTCGGTCGCCAGGAACCAGCCCACCCCGCCCAGGCAGGCCAGGGTCAGCACGGCCCGCAGCGCCGTGCCGTTGCTCACCGCGCCAGCCCCTCGGTCAGCACCCGCCACACCCAAGGCAACACCCGCACCGTCAGGAAGGCGGCTAGGGCGCCGATGACGATCTCGTTGAAATCCGGTTGCAGCCCGGGGCGGAACCAGCGGCCGCCCTCCACCGCGGCCGAGAGCAGTCCGGCGATCACCGCGGCGGCCAGCGCGGCGCCCCGCCCGCGCCCGCCGCGCAGCCAAATCAGGCCGCCCACCGGCGCGTACATCGCCAGATGCACCAGCGTGCTCTTCAGCGCCTGCGCCTTGGAGACGATGTAGTCGTTCCACAGCGGGATCAGCCCCAGCGGGTCCAGCGCGGCGCGCGCCTCCGCCACCGTCCGCCAGTGCCGGGCCAGCAGCGCGTTGGCCCCGGCCAGCGCCAGCAGATAGAGCGGCACCAGCAGCGGCACCGCTCGCGCCAGCAGCGCCCGCCCGAGCTCCAGCCGCGCCGGGGTCAGCGCGCGCAACGCCGCCGCGCCGGCCCAGATGCCCAGGAACCGGTAGCCCAGCGCGGCCAGCATCGGCGTGGCGCTGAGGATGGGCAGTTCCGCCGCCCACATCGCCGCCGAGGCCAGCGCCGCCGTCAGCCCCAGGAAGCCCAGCCCGTGGCGCGGCCAGATCAGGGCGAACAGCGCGCCCAGCGGCGCCGGCGCCACCGTCCCGGCCAGCAGCAGCAGCGCGCGCATCCCCTCGCCCCGTCCGGCGCCCGGCAGCGCGCGGAAGATCGCCGGCAGCGCCGCCAGCCTGGTGAGGATGTCGCTCCGGCTCAGCACCAGGTCGAACGGCATCAGCAGGAAATAGACCCAGGCGGCGGCATACACCGCCAGCAGCGCGATCAGCGCGTCGCGCCCTCCGCCGGCCAGCGGGCGCAGCAGCGCCGCCACCAGCCGGTCGCGCCCCAGCGCGAAGCCGGCGGTGCCCAGCGCCGCGCCGATCCCCTGGGCGGCGATGTAGTTGATGGTCACGGTGCGGCCGGGGAAGAACAGCTGGGCGAATTTCACCGCCAGCACGAACAGGAACGTCAGCGTGAACCCGCCGCCGGCGGCCAGCACCCGCCCCGGCCCTCGTGCAGGCGTGAGCGCGCCGGTCAGCAGGAACCCGAGCGGGATCAGCATGACCAGATTGGCGATCCAGTCCGGCCGCTGGTCCGGCCCATGCGGCACGTAGCGCACCGCGAGGAACTGCCGCCACGCCGCCGCCGGCGCCTCCGGCACGAAATGAAACCCGACCGGCCCCACCACCAGGCTGCCGTAGACCACGAAGGCGGCATACAGCAGCGCCCAGCGCGCCAGCCGGGCGCGGTCCAGCAGGAACGGCGTGGGGGTCAAGCGAACCGTCGCGGCCGGATGCCCGCCCGCAACCAAGTGACCAGCGCGTAGATGTCGAACACCGGCCGCCCGGTCGCCACCTGCAACGCCGCCGCGTAGGGCGGCATGTTGGTGCATTCCAGCACGATCGCGCCCACCTCCGGGTGGCGGCGGATCAGCGTGGCGCCGGCCTCCAGAATGTCGGCCTCGGCCGCGGCCACATCGAGGTCGTGCTTTTCGGCGCGGATCAGCACCCGGAAGAACTCGCGCCCGCCTTCGGTGCCGACGATCGGCGTATCCGGCGGCACTCCGGCGGCGGCCAGGTGGCGCGGGGTGAGCGTGCCGGCGGAGACCGTCAGCACCCCCACCCGGCGGCCCGGCGGCAGGGTGGCCTGCACCCAGGGGACTTGCAGCAGTGCGCTGGTGGCGACCGGAACCCCCACCGCCGCGGCGAGTTCGGCCTGGAACAGCGCCAGGAACCCGCAGTTGGTGGTGATCGCCTCGGCGCCGTGGTCCACCAGCTCGCGCGCCGCGGCGATGAAATCGTCGAGCAGCCCGGCGGCACCGCCCAGCACCACCCGCTCGGGGCTGGCGCCCTTCACCACCCGGTACAGCACCGGGAACGGCCAGGTCTCGGCATTGCCCATGTCGCCCGGGATGCGCGCGAATCGCGCCTCGAGCATCAGGATGCCGAGGGGCGCCCCGTAGATCGCCTTGCCGCCGCGCGCCGTGCCGTTCATGGGTGCGAGCTTGCCGCAAACCGGCCGGACATGCGAGACCGCACTCCTCATCCGGAGGAGACCCTCATGGCCGAACGCCCGTTCACCCAGGCCGATCTCGACATCCTGAAGCAGTGGGATACCCCCACCATCTGCAACGGTCTCGAGATCACCAACCCCGAGCGCCGCGCGATCGGCTTCACCACCAGCCCGTTCGTGGTGCTGGACCCGGCGGCGCCGCCGATCGTGGGCCTCGCGCGCACCGGCACCATCCGCGCCAAGGAGCCGCCGCGCAGTAAGACCGCCGACCGCGTCGCGTGGTACAATTACGCCGCCGCCGCCGATTTCCCCACTATCGTGGTGCTGCAGGATCTCGATGACCAGAAGGGCTACGGCGCGTTCTGGGGCGAGGTGCAATCGACCGTCCACAAGGCGCTCGGGGTGCTGGGGTGCGTGACCGACGGCTGCTTCCGCGACATCGACGCCTGGGCCCCCGGCTTCCAGATGCTGGGGGGCATGATCAACCCCAGCCACGCGCATGTTCACATGGTCGATTTCGGCCAGCCGGTGAACGTCCATGGGATGAACGCCGCGCATGACGACGTGATCCATGCCGATCGCCACGGCGCGGTGGTGATCCCGGCCGATGCGGTCCGCAAGCTGCCGGCGGCGGTGGACCTGCTGTCGCGGCGGGAGAAGGTGATCCTGGACATCTGCCGCGATCCCGCCTTCACCCCGGCCAAGCTCGCCGACGCGCTGCGCCGGTCCGGCGAGATCCACTGACCCGGGCCGCCGCCCGCGGCCAGGCGGGCGGC
>DAHWNE010000434.1 GCA_027340195.1 Acetobacteraceae bacterium
TATGTCGCCGCGCATGAAGTGGCTCATCTCGCCCACATGAACCACGGCCCACGCTTCTGGGCGGCGGTCTCCGAACTGACATCCCACACCGAATCCGCGCTGGCCTGGCTGCGCCGGGAAGGCGCCAGCCTGGCCCGCGTCGGCTGACTCCGAGCCTCCCGCAGTCCCTTCCCTTCACGGTTGGAAATTCAGCCGAAGCCCCGGCTCATCCCACGCCATCACTCCGATCCGCCCCGTCTCGGACAACGAGATATAGGCCGTGCGCATCTCCGGCCCGCCGAAGCAGATATTGGTCGGATGCGTATCCGGCATCGCCACCTGGCGCAGCACCCGCCCGTCGGGCGCAATCACCGTGATGCAGCCGGTCACCAGCGTGGCCACGCAGATATTGCCCGACGCCGTCACCGCGAGACTGTCGAAACGCTGATACCCGCCGAGCCCCGCGATCAACCGTCCGCCATGCGGCGAGGGAAACGGCTGCTTGCGGACCTCGCCCGGACCGGTCACCTCGAAGGCCCACAGCCGCGCCGGCTCGGTATCGGCCACGTAAACCGTGCCCCCGTCCGGCGACAGCCCAACCCCGTTGGGCGAGAGGATCGGATAGACCACCTCCACGATCCGCGAGCCGTCCGGCAGCGCGTAGTAGAGCCCGCCGTGATCGCGCCCGCGCGCATAGCGCTTGCCGAGATCGGTGAACCAGAACCCCCCCGCCTTGTCGAACACCAGATCGTTCGGCGCCGACAGCCGATGACCATTGCACTCGGTGTAGAGCGTGCGAAACTCGCCCGTCGCCGGGTCGATCCGCCGCACCATCCCCCCCGCATAGTCCGCCGCCGGGCCTTCCGCCATGAAATGCCCCGGCCGGTACATCCCCCCGCCATTGTCGCAGCAATAGAGCGAACCGTCTGGCCCCACCGCCAGCCCCTTCGGCCCGCCGCCGGTCGCGGCCAGTACCGAGACCGCGCCGTCCGGCCCGATCCGCGACACTTTCCGCCCGGCGATCTCGGTCACCGCCAAGCTACCGTCCGCCAGCAGCGCCGGGCCTTCGGGGAACCCGAACCCGCCCGCCAGAATCCGAATCTCCGTCATCCTCCGCTCCTCCCGCCCCGGTTCCTCCCAAGCACAGCACCCCGCCGACCACCGAGCAAGCGGGGCGCGGATTGACGCGACCGCGGCGCCCCCGCCACCATGCAACCTCCCTCCTCGCTTCGGATCCGCTCTTGGAACTCGTCCGCGAACTGCCGCTCGATCAGATCCTGCGCGGCGACTGCATCGAGATGCTGCGGATGCTCCCGCCGGCTTCGGTGCATTGCGTGTTCGCCGATCCGCCCTACAACCTCCAGCTGCGCGGCGAATTGCGCCGCCCCGACGACAGCCTGGTGGACGGGGTCGATGAGGAGTGGGACCGCTTCGCCGATTTCCCCGCCTATGACGCCTTCACTCGCGCTTGGCTCACCGAATGCCGCCGCGTGCTGCGCAAGGACGGTACGCTCTGGGTGATCGGCGCCTATCACAACATCTTCCGCATCGGCGCCATCCTCCAGGACCTGGGCTACTGGATCCTCAACGACATCATCTGGCGCAAAGCCAACCCGATGCCCAATTTCCGCGGCCGCCGCTTCACCAACGCGCATGAGACGCTGATCTGGGCGGCCCGCCAGCGCGACTCCCGCCATCGCTTCAACTACCAGGCGATGAAGGCACTGAACGAGGACATCCAGATGCGCAGCGACTGGCTGATCCCGCTCTGCACCGGCCCGGAGCGGCTGCGCAACGCGCACGGTCTCAAGCTGCACCCGACGCAGAAGCCGGAGGCGCTGCTGCATCGGGTCCTGCTCGCCGCCACCGGCCCGGGCGATATCGTGCTGGACCCGTTCTTCGGCACCGGCACCACCGGCGTCGTCGCCCGGCGCCTGCACCGGCACTTCATCGGGATCGAGCGGCATCCGGCCTATGTGGAAGCCGCCTGGGGCCGCATCCGCCGCACCCGCCCGGCGCCGGCGGAAGCCGCCGCCACCCCGAACCGGCGCGACGCGCCGCGGATCGCTTTCGGGGTTCTGGTGGAACGCGGACTGATCCCGCCCGGCACAAGGCTCTACGACCGGCAGCGGCGGATCGAGGCGGTGGTGGCAACCGACGGCAGCCTGCGGTCCGGCGCCCTGAGCGGCTCCATCCACCAGGTCGGGGCGCAAGCGCAGAACGCCCCGAGCTGCAACGGCTGGACCTTCTGGCACCTGGAACGCGACGGCGCGCTGACCCCGATCGACACGCTGCGCGCCGCGCTGCTGAATGAAACCGCGGAGGCGCGATAGCGTCCCCGCCGGGTTCAGTAGGTGACCACGCTGCGGATCGACTCCCCGCTCCGCATCAGCGCGAATCCCTCGTTGATCCGCTCGAACGGCAGCACATGGGTGATGAGATCGTCGATATTGATCTTGCCCTCCATGTACCAATCGACGATCCGGGGCACGTCGGTGCGTCCGCGGGCGCCGCCGAACGCGGTCCCTTTCCACACCCGTCCCGTCACCAGCTGGAACGGACGGGTGGAGATCTCCTGCCCGGCGCCGGCTACCCCGATGATGATGCTCTGCCCCCAGCCGCGATGGGCGCATTCCAGCGCCTGGCGCATCACCTTCACATTGCCGATGCACTCGAAGCTGTAATCGGCGCCGCCCTTGGTCAGATCGACCAGATACGGCACCAGATCTCCCTCCACCTCGCTCGGGTTGACGAAATGCGTCATCCCGAACTTCTCCCCGATCGCTCGCCGCGCGGGGTTCAGATCGACCCCCACGATCATGTCGGCCCCGGCCAGCCGTGCCCCCTGGATCACGTTGAGCCCGATCCCGCCCAGGCCGAACACCACCACCCGCGCGCCCGGCTCCACCTTGGCCGTGTTGATGACGGCGCCGATCCCCGTGGTCACGCCGCAGCCGATGTAGCAGACCTTCTCGAACGGCGCGTCGGGGCGGATCTTCGCCAGCGCGATCTCCGGCAGCACGGTGAAATTGCTGAAGGTGGAGGTCCCCATGTAGTGGTGGATTGTCTCACCCGCGCAGGAGAACCGGCTGGTCCCGTCTGGCATCACGCCGCGCCCCTGGGTGGCGCGGATCGCCACGCAAAGATTGGTCTTGCGCGACAGGCAGTATTCGCATTGCCGGCATTCCGGCGTGTAGAGCGGGATCACGTGATCGCCCGCCCGGAGGCTGCTGACCCCTTCCCCCACCTCCACCACGACCCCGGCGCCTTCGTGGCCCAGGATCGCCGGAAACAGCCCCTCCGGGTCGGCACCCGAGAGGGTGAACTCATCGGTGTGGCAGATGCCGGTGGCTTTGATCTCCACCAGCACCTCACCCGCGTGCGGACCCTCGAGGTCTACCTCCTCCAGGCTGAGCGGCGCCCCGGCCTTGCGGGCCACGGCGGCACGGGTCTTCATGCGGTCTCTCCTCGATCGATGCGGGGCGGATGTTACGGGCTCGCCTCGGCCCGCGCCAGTTCCGCCAGAGCATGCTGGAAGCGCGCGGATTCCGCGCGGTAGCGCGCACTGGCACGCCCTTCCCGGACGGCGATTTCGTGCAGCAGACGGTGCTGCTCGCCAAGCCGTCCACCGGCGAGGCCCCTCTGCTCGAGAAACGCGCCCACCGGGCAATCGTCGGCGTCACGCACCGCTGCTCCGTCACCCAGATGGGCGGTGCGCCACAGGCTCGCCAGCGCCCCCAACGCGGTGCGTGGCGCATCCCGGTTCAGCTCCAGCCGGAACCCGCGCACCCAGCCGGCCACTGCGTTCCCCGCCATCGGCCGTGCCAGCGCGAAGCCCTGCCCGCCATGCCCGCCCAGGATCGCCGCCGCCTCCACCAGATCGGGCGTCTCGAGCCCCTCGACCACTGAGCGGATCTCCAGATCATGCGCCAGCCGGACCAGCGCGCCGACGAAATGCATGGTCCGGTCGGGCGCGGCCCGCACGCCGCGGATCAGGCCCTGGTCGATCTTCACCGCGCTGAACGGCAGGCTGCGCAACCGGTCGAGACTGGAGAACCCGGCCCCCAGATCGTCCATCACCAGCCGCACCCCCAGCCGGCCCAGCGCGGTGATCGCCGCCGCGCTGAGTTCGGGATCTGCCAGCTCCTGATTCTCGGTGATCTCAAGCGCCAGCCGCTCCGGCATGATACCGGCGCGCGCGAGGGCTTCTCGCACCCAGAACGCGCAATCCGGGCGCACCAGGGTAGCGGGC
>DAHWNE010000445.1 GCA_027340195.1 Acetobacteraceae bacterium
GCTGGCGGCGCGCTGGCCGGGCTACGGGTGGGAGGCGAACGCCGGCTACGGGACCGCGGCGCATCGGGCGGCGCTGGCACGGCTTGGGGCGACCCCGCATCACCGCGCCGGGTTCGGGACGGTGCGCCGTGTGATCGCCGCGTCCGGCTGACCCGCCCGCTCAGTCGATCGCCGCGTGCGCTCCCCCGGCCGCCGCATGGTCCGCGCGCCGCATGATCGGCAGCAGCACCAGGATCGGCAGCCCCAGCAGCGCCATCAGCCAGAAATCATTGTTGTAGCCGATGATCTGCGACTGCGTGTCCACCATCGCGTTCAACATGGTGGCGCCATGCGCGGTGGTCGGGTTGAGGTGCTGCGCGATCGCCGGCGTCCAGTCCAGCGCCCGGTTCAGCGGCGAGCCGAACGGCGCGAGCGCGGCGTGCTCGGTCTCCTCGCTGTGGGTCAGCAGGGTCTCGAAGATGGAGATGCCGAGCGCGCTGCCGATATTGCGCAGCAGCGAGAACAGCGCCGTGCCCTCGTATCGTAGCTTCCCGGGCAGGGTGGCGAAGGCGATCACCGTGAGCGGGGTGAACACGAAGCCCATGCCGAAGCCCTGGATCACCGTGTTGACGAACAATTCGGTGGCGCTGACGGCGGGCGTCCAGCCCGACATGCGATTGAGGCTCCACCACATCAGCACCACGCCGACGCCGACCATCAACCGCGCGTCGATCCGGTCGAGAATGCGGCCCGCGACCACCATCGCCATCATTGTGCCGATGCCGCGCGGGGCCAGCAATATGCCCGCCACATCCACCGGATAGCCGCCGAGTTCCTGCAACCACGGCGCCAGCAGCGCCGAGGAGGCGAGCAGCACCATTCCCATCGAGAACATCGCCACCAGACCGGCAACGAAATTGCGGTCCTTGAACAGCGCCACGCTGATGAACGGCTTCTCCCCGGTGACCATATGCACCAGGAACAGGTAGAGTCCGAAGGCGGCCACCACGCCTTCGGTGATCACCTCGGTGGAGGCGAACCAGTCCTTGATCTGCCCGCGGTCCAGCATCAGCTGCAACGAACCGATCCCCACCGCGAGCGCGATGAAGCCGAACCAGTCGAACCGCAAGTTGGCCTGCGGCTTCTCCCCCGGCAGGCACAACCACAGCCCCACCGTGGCCGCGATCCCGAACGGCACATTGACGTAGAACACGTAGCGCCAGTTGTACCAGTCGGTCAGGTAGCCGCCCAGGGTCGGCCCCAGGATCGGCCCGACCATCACCCCCATGCCCCACAGCGCCATGGCGGCGCCGCGGCGTTCCGGCGGGTAGATGTTCATCATGGTGGCCTGCGACAGCGGCACCAGCGCCGCGCCGAACACCCCCTGCGCCAGCCGGAACATCACCATCTGGGTGAGCGACCCGGCCGCTCCGCAGGCCATCGAACTCACGGTGAAGCCGATGATCGAGACCAGATAGACCTTCTTCTGGCCGAACCGCGCCGACAGCCAGCCCACCGGCGCGGTCATGATCGCGGCGGCGATGACGTAGGAGGTCAGGACCCAGGTGATCTCCTCGTAGCTGGTGGAGAACGACCCCTGCATGTACGGCAGCGCCACGTTGGCGATGGTGGAATCCAACGCCTGCATCAAGGTCGCCGACATCGCCGAGACGGTGATGATGGTGCGGAACGGCACCTGCGGGGTGGGCGAGGGCATCGGGCTACCGGAACAGATCGGACAGGTGCCGCTGGTGGCCGGTGTCGATCGAAACCTCCGCGCTCATGCCCGCCGACAGCGGCGGATCGCCGGGGCGCTGCTCGAGCTCCACCCGCAGCGGCACGCGCTGCACCACTTTCACCCAGTTCCCCGAGGAGTTCTGCGCCGGCAGGATGGCGAATTCCTGATCGGTGGCCGGGGCGACGGATTGCAGCACGCCGTGCCAGACATGTCCGGGATAGGCATCGATGGTGATCCGCGCCTTCTGCCCAGGCCGGGCCCAGGTCAGCGAAGTCTCTTTCGGCTGTGCCGCGATCCACATGCCCTTGGTGCGCACCAGTCCGAAGGCGGGGGTGCCGGCGGCGAGGTACTGGCCGGGTTGCAGCTTGCTCACCTGCGTCACCCGTCCAGCGAAGGGCGCGCGCACCGTGGCGTGGCGCAGATCGCGCTCGGCCAGTGCCAGCCGCACTTCGGCGAGCTTGTAGGCCGGCATGGTGCTGATGGGGCGGATCGCGGACCCGCCCAGACGCGCCAGGGTGGCGTGGGCCGAAGCGGCGCTCGCGCCCAATGCCGCCTGATCGGCCAGCAGCTTGAACTTGGCGTCGTCATATTGCTGGCGGGTCACCGCATGGACGCGCACCAGCCGGGCATAACGGTCGAATGTGGCCTGATCGGCGGCGACCAGGGCCCGCGTCGCGGCCACCTTGCGCTCGGCGCGGACATAATCGGCCTGCATCGCGGCAATGATGAGCCGGGTCTGCGCCAGCTTCTCCCGCGCCCGCTCCACCGCCAGGCGGAACGGAGTCTGTTGCAGGCGGAACAGTACCTGCCCCTTGCGGACCAGCTCTCCCTCATGCACCGCGATGCTGCGGACCAGGCCGGAGACATCGGTGGTCACCGAGAGCACATCGGCCTGCACATAGGCGTCGTCGGTGGTGACGTAGCGGCCGCCGGTCAGCCAGTAATAGGTAACCCCGACCACCAGAACCAAAGCGCCGAGCGCGAACAGCGCGTAGCGCAGCCGCAGCATCCGCGAACGCCGGGTGATCGGGTGGGTGGCGTCGGCCCGCGGGGCGGGGCGGGATTCGGCGGGACCGGCGTCGGCGGTGGTGGCGTCGGCCATCACGCGACCTCCTGCAAGGCGGGGGCGGGGTTGAGCACGGCGGAAATATGCGCGAGCCCCGAGGCCAGCCCGTCCAGGGTGGCCGGCGGCAGACCGGCGGTCAGTTGGTGGGCGAGATCGCTCAGCGCCTCGGTGATCCCGGCGGTGAGCGCGGTCGCCTCGGCGCCCAGATGCAGGCGCCAGACGCGGCGGTCACGCGGGTCCGGGCGGCGTTCCACCAAGCCGCGCGCGGCCAGCCGGTCCAGCAGCCGGGCGACGGTGATGGGTTCCACATCCAGCCGCTGCGCCAATTCGCGCTGCGTCAGCCCGGGGTTGTGGGCCAGGATGGCCAGGGTGGAGAACTCGCCCCGCGCGAGGCCGCGGGCACGGGCGCGGGCGCCGGCCTCGATCCGCAGCAGGCGAGCGGTGTCGAACAACAGATAGAGCAGGTCCAGCGGATCCGGGGGCATGGCGGCCGTATCAATTGACTATGGTAGACCGCTATATAGTAAGCTTTCGCCATGGGGTGAGCGGCGAGATTCGCCCCCCGGGCATGATGCTGGCGCATGGCCCCTCCCGAACGGGGCTTCCCGCCGGACCAAGTGGGGGGCATGATCGGCCGATGCAACCCGATGCCCCCAGCAACGACCCCATGCGCGCCATCGCCGAGGCGGTGCACGCGATCGAACCGCACCTCATCGCGCTGCGCCGCGACATCCATGCCCATCCCGAACTCGGCTTCCACGAGGTCCGCACCGCCGGGGTGGTGGCCGAGGAGCTCGGGCGGCTCGGCATCCCGCACCGCACCGGGATCGGCCGCACCGGCGTGGTGGGGCTGATCGAAGGCGGACGCCCCGGGCCGTGTCTCGCGATCCGCGCCGACATGGACGCGCTGCCGATCGCCGAGCGCACCGGCCTGCCGTTCGCCTCCCAGCACGAAGGGCTGATGCATGCCTGCGGCCATGACATCCACACCGCCACCCTGCTGGGGGTGGCCTCGGTGCTGCGCGACCTGGCGCCACGGCTTGCCGGCAGCGTGAAGCTGATCTTCCAGCCGGCCGAGGAAGGGCTGGGCGGGATGCGGGCGATGCTGGACGACGGGCTGATGGACGACCCGCCGATCACCCGCGCGCTAGGCTTTCACAACCACCCCGAGCTCCCGGTCGGGCGGCTCGCCTATGTGCGGGGCGCGGCGCTGGCGGCGGCCGACCGGTTCGAGATCACGGTCCACGGCCGCTCGGGCCACGCCGCCTATCCGCACACCACCATCGACCCGATCGTGGCGGCGGCGGGACTGCTGATGCAGTTGCAGACCGTGGTCTCCCGCGAGGTGCCGCCGCTGATGCCGGTGGTGGTGACGGTGGGCGCCTTCAACGGCGGGCAGACCCACAACATCATTCCCGATTCGGTGGAGATCAAAGGCACCGTCCGCACCCTGCATCCGCGCGCCCGCGACTTGGAGGAGGCGGCGATCGGGAGGCTCTGCGCCGGACTCGAACCGATGACCCGGGCGCGGGCGGAGTTCACCTATCGTCGCGGCACCCCGCCGCTGCTGAACACGGACTCCGTGCTGGACCCGCTGGTGGCCGCGGTGCGCCACCAGCTCGGCGACGTGATCGCCGAGCAGGAGCCGAGCATGGGCGGGGAGGATTTCGCCGAACTCGCCGCCCTGGTGCCTTCGGGCCATATCCGGGTCGGGTCCGGCTCGCCCGGACGGACGGACCGGCTGCACAACTCGGGCTATCAGCCGGACGAGGCCTGCATCGGCATCGGCGTGCAGGCGCTGGTGCGGGCGGCAGTGGAGCTGATGGAGTAGGCTCCCGCGCGCCGCCGCCCCCCTGGGAATCCCCTGGCGATCATCCGGCTTCCGGCACCAGCAGGCCCGCAAGCTCCGCGGTATCCGGCGCCTCGGCCAGCCGCATGATCGCGCCATGCAGCCGCTCCGACCGCGCCTGCCCCAGCACGCCCGCGCAATTGCCGAGGAACTTGTCCTTGAGCTCGGCATCGCTCAGCGGCGCACCGGGATCGCCCTTCGGCAGCAGCACCGTTTCCTGGAACCGGGCCCCGTCCTCGGTCTCGATCGTCACGCGCGCCGGGAACTTGTCGGGATAGAGGCGATTCAGTTCGGGGTCCGCGATCACCTCGGTCCGCTCCAGCACCCGCCGGACCAGCGGATCGGCGATTCGTCCCGGCGCGAACTGGGCCTGCGTCAGGGCGCCGTCCACCGCCGCCACCGCGACGCAATACGGCACCGAGACCCGCGCCGACATCACCGAATCGACCGTCTTGTTGGAGAAATGCGTGCGCACGGTCTCGTAGGTCTCGATCGTGACGCGGCAGATGCGCGCCGGGTCGGGGGCATCGCGCGCGACGATCGCAAGGGTCGCCTGGATCGGCGAATGGCTGGCCAGAATCGAGGGGAAATATTTGAACCCGTTCTGCAGAATCTCCCACTCCCGCCCCAGCCCCGCGATCAGCGCCGCCGGCTTCGGATCGAGCGAGAACGCCGCGAGATATCCCTTGGGATGTTCGAGAATCGTGGGGGGGCTGGTGGCGCCGAGCGCGGCGAGTTCGGCGGAGAGGATCCCGTTCAGCGCCGCCTTGCCCGGGTGGATGCTTTTCGTCATGTCGCCGGATTCGAAGAACGTATTGAGTCCGGCCGCCTGCGTCCCGGCCAGGCCTAGCGTGCGTAGCGTCGCATCGGTATCCAGGCCCATGGCGCGCGCAGCACTTGCCGCCGCGCCGAAGGTGCCGTTGGTGGCGGTGGAATGCCAGAATCGATAATGCGTCGGCATGACCGCCATGCCGACCCGCACCGCAACCTCGTAGCCGGCGACCAGGGCGACCAACAGCTCCCTTCCCGACAAGCCGTTTGTCTCGGCCAGCGCCAGGCTGGTCGGGACCACGACCGAGCCGACATGCAGCAACGCCCGCTTGTGGGTATCGTCGTTGTCGGCCGCGTTGACCAACATGCCGTTGGCGAGCGCGGCGAAGGCCGGGTGCGAGGCGCTCCCGCGCACGCCGATCACGCCGGCGCCCGGGCGGGCATGGTAGCGCGCGGCGATCTCGCGCGCGACGCGGGCCTTCGCCGGGTCCTCGACCCAGGCCGCCATGGCGCAGCCGATCGCATCGAGCACGACGCGACAGGCCTGATGGATCACCGCCGGCGGCAGATCCTCGGCCCGTAGAGAGGCGGTGAACTCAGCGAGCGCTTGCGTGGTCATCCCGGCGCGATCTCCCCCTTTCGCGCGGACCACCCGTCCGCGTATCGAAGAACGTTAGCGTCCCCCCGGCGCGGCCGGAAGGCCGGGTCAGATGTCCAGCAGCATCCGCCGCGGGTCCTCGATCTGCTCCTTGACCCGCACCAGGAACGACACCGCCTCCCGCCCGTCCACCACCCGGTGGTCGTAGGACAGCGCCAGATACATCATCGGCCGGATCTCGATCTTCCCGCCCACCGCGACCGGCCGGTCCATCGTCTTGTGCATCCCCAGAATGCCCGACTGCGGCGGGTTCAGGATCGGCGTGGACATCAGCGAGCCATAGACCCCGCCATTGGTGATGCTGAAGGTGCCACCGGCGAGCTCCTCCAGCTTCAGCGTCCCCTCCCGGGCCCGCTTGCCGAAATCGGCGATGCTGCGCTCGATCTCGGCGAGGCCCATCGCGTCGGCGTCGCGGATCACCGGCACCACCAGCCCGGCGGCGCCGCCGACCGCGATGCCCATGTGGACGTAGTGCTTATAGACCAGATCCTCTCCGTCGATCTCGGCATTGACGGCCGGGAACTCCTGCAACGCGCGGACGCAGGCGCGGACGAAGAAGCCCATGAAGCCCAGCCGCACGCCGCCGTGCTTCTTCTCGAACGCATCCCGGTATTCGGCGCGCAGCGCCAGTACCGCCGACATGTCCACCTCGTTGAAGGTGGTCAGCATGGCGGCGGTGTTCTGCGCCTCCTTGAGCCGCGCGGCGATGGTCCGCCGCAGCCGGGTCATGCGCACCCGCTCCTCCCGCGCATCCGGCGCGCGCGGCGGCTTCGGCGCCGGGGCGGGCGCGGCCGGGGCAGGCCGGGCGAGGAAGGCCAGCACGTCGCCCTTGGTCAGCCGCCCATCCTTGCCCGAGCCGGCGCCGAGGGCAGCGGGGCTCAGCGCGTGCTCCTCGATCAGCTTCGCCGCCGCCGGCAGCGGGGCGGGGGAAGCGGCGGGCGCCGGTGCGGGAGTGGGAGCCGGCGCGGCGGGGCGGGAGACCGGTCCCGGCGGCGCCGGCGGCAGCGTCACCCCGGCCGGGCGGGCGGGCGCGCCGGCTTCCAGCACCCCCAGCACCGCGCCCACCGCCACTTCCGCGCCCTGTTCGGCGCTGATCGTGGCCAGCGTGCCGGCGGCCGGGGCGTTGACCTCCACCGTGACCTTGTCGGTCTCGAGCTCCACCAGCGGCTCGTCGGCGGCCACCGCCTCGCCGGCGGCTTTCAGCCAGCGCGCGACGGTCGCGGTGGTAACGCTCTCGCCCAGGCTGGGGACGGTGATCACGGTCGCCATGTGCTGTCTCCGATGCCGGTATGACTGATCCTGCGCGCGCCGCCGCCCGCCACCCCGGCGCGCCATGACACCCGCATGAATGGCCGGAGCGACGGGCCATTCGTGCGGGGGGCATTACAACCCGAGCGCGTCGCCGACCAGGGCCGCCTGTTCGGCCAGATGGGTGCGGGCAAGCCCGGTGGCGGGGCTGGCCGCCTCGGCGCGGCCGACATAACGGGGGCGGCGGGACTTATGGCCCTCGAGGCCGCGCAGCACTTTCTCGATCCGCCGATCGACGAAACTCCAGGCGCCCATGTTCTCCGGCTCCTCCTGGCACCAGATCACCGTCGCCTCGGGATAGGCGGCGAGCACGCGGCCGAGAGTGCGTTCGGGGAACGGGTAGAGCTGCTCCAGGCGGATGATGGCGACATCGTTGATCGCGCGTTCCCGCCGCTGCGCCAGCAGATCGTAATAGACCTTGCCGGTGCAGATCACCACGCGCCGCACCGCTTCCGGCGCGATCGGGTCGATCTCGGGGATGACGAAGCGGAACGCGCTGCCGGTGGCGAACTGCTCCAGCGTGGAAACCGCCAGCTTGTGGCGCAGCAGCGATTTCGGCGTGAAGATCACCAGCGGCTTGCGGAAGTTGCGGTGCAACTGGCGGCGCAGCGCGTGAAAATAGTTGGCCGGCGTGGTCAGATTGCAGACGATCATGTTGCGTTCGGCGCAGAGCTGCAAATACCGCTCCGGCCGGGCCGAGGAATGCTCGGGCCCCTGCCCTTCGTAGCCATGCGGCAGCAGCAGGGTCAGCCCCGACATGCGCAGCCATTTCGATTCGCCCGAGGCCAGGAACTGGTCGATGATGACCTGCGCGCCGTTGGCGAAATCGCCGAACTGGCCTTCCCACAGCACCAGCGTGCGCGGATCGGCCAGGGTGTAGCCGTATTCGAACCCCAGCACGCCGGCTTCCGACAGCAGGGAGTTGAAAATCTCGATCCGCGCCTGGCCCGGCGCGATGTTGTTCAGCGGCGTGTATTCGTTCTGGTTGTCCTGGTCGATCAGCACCGCGTGGCGCTGGCTGAAGGTGCCGCGCTGGCAATCCTCCCCCGACAGGCGCACCCGGTGACCTTCCAGCAGCAGGGTGCCGAACGCCAGCGCTTCCCCGGTCGCCCAGTCGATGCCCTCGCCGGTCTCCAGCATCGCCCGCTTGGCCTCGAGCTGGCGGGCGATCTTGGGGTTGACGGCGAAGCCTTCCGGCACCCGCGCCAGTGCCGCCCCCACCTGGCGCAGCGTTTCCGGGGCCACCGCGGTCGGCTGCTGGATGTGCTCGACATCGTCATCGGGCTGCGACAGCCCGGCCCAATGACCTTCCAGCCAATCGGCCTTGTTGGGCTTGTAGGATTTGGCCGCGGCATTGGCCGCCTCCAGGGTGGCGGTATAGGCGGCGGCCATCGCCTCCGCCTCGGCCGCGGTCAGCACGCCATCGGCGATCAGCCGTTGCGCGTAGAGCGCGCGGGTGGTGGGCTGCGCCGCGATGGCCTTGTACATCAGCGGCTGGGTGAACGCCGGCTCGTCGGTCTCGTTATGGCCGTGGCGGCGATAGCAAACGATGTCCAGCACCACGTCGCAGCCGAACTCCATGCGGAACTCGGTCGCCACGCGGGCGGCGAACACCACCGCCTCCGGATCGTCGCCGTTCACGTGCAGGATCGGCGCCTGGATCGATTTCGCCACGTCGGTGCAATAGAGGCCCGAGAACGCATGCGCCGGCAAGGTGGTGAAGCCGATCTGGTTGTTCACCACCACATGCACCGTCCCGCCGGTGCGGTAGCCGATCAGCTGGCTCATCGCCAGGGTCTCGTACACCAGCCCCTGGCCGGCGAAGGCCGCATCGCCATGCATCAGGATCGCCATCACCGACCGGCGGGCCTTGGTATCCCCGGCCTCGTCCTGGCGGGCGCGGACCTTGCCCACCACCACCGGATCCACCGCCTCCAGATGCGAGGGGTTGGGTTGCAGCGACAGATGCACCGCCCGGCCGGCGATCTCGATATCGGTCGAGGTGCCGAGATGGTATTTTACATCGCCCGAGCCTTGCACCGAATCCGGCTTGAAGCTCTCGCCGCCGAACTCGGAAAACAATGCCGTCAGCGGCTTTTTGACGATGTTGACCAGGGTGTTCAGCCGGCCGCGATGCGGCATGCCGATGGCGATCTCGGAAACGCCCTGCCCGGCGGCGGTGGCGATGATCGCGTGCATCGCCGGGATGGTGACTTCGCCGCCCTCCAGCCCGAACCGCTTGGTGGTGACGTAGCGGCGCTGGCAGAACGCCTCGAAACTGTCGGCCTCGGTCAGCTGTTGCAGGATGGTCTTCCGGGCGGCGGCGTCGAAGCCGGTCAGCCACGGCGCGCCCTCCACCTTGCGCTGAATCCAGGATTTTTGCTCGGGGTCCTGGATGTGCATGAACTCGACGCCGATGTGGCCACAATAGGTGGCGCGCAGGATCGCCATGATCTCGCGCAAGGTGGCGCTCTCGCGGCCGAGCACGTTGTCGATGAAGATCGGTGTGTCGAGATCGGCCTCGGTGAATCCGTAGGTGGCCGGATCGAGCTCGGGATGCGGCTTGGGCGTGCTGAGATGCAGCGGGTCCAGCTGCGCTTCCAGATGCCCGCGCACCCGGTAGCTGCGGATCAGCATCAAGGCGCGCAGGCTGGGGATCACGCTGGCGCGGAGATCTCCGGCGGGCGCGCCGGCAGCGGGGGTGCCAGCAGCAGGCGCGGCGGGGGACGGCGGCGCGGCGCGATGCGGCGCCCAGGAGGCGCCGGTGGCGTCCTCGATCACCGCCCGGGTGTCGTCATCGAGTGCCGCGAACAGCGCGGCGAAGGAGGGATCGACCGAGGCGGGATCGACCGCCCAGCGCGCATAGGTTTCACCGAGGAAGGCCGCGTTCGCGCCGGTGACGGCGGAAGCGAGCAGATCGACGCCAGCCATGGTTGGGTCCTTCGCAAGGAAGCGGAAGGCGCCCGGACACGGGTGTGGCCGGGGACGCGGCGGTCAGGTGGCGCAGCGCACGGGGCCGGTCAAGGCACCGGCGGGTAGTCCTCGTCCAGGACCTGCTCCGCGCTGAAGGCAATGCTGGCGGCGTCGGCGGCAAGCGCCTCGCCATGGCGGGAAGCGGCGCGAATGACCTGCCGGCGGGCACGCGGAACCTCGTCGGCGACCATCGGCGCGACCTCCCGTTTCAGGCTGGGACTGTCGGCCAGCAGATAGCCGATTTCCCGCCGCTGGGTGTCGAGCGTCGCCTGCCACCCGTCGCGCGGATCGGTGGCGGGCAGCAACGCCAGCTTGAACAGATGTTTTAGGATCACCGCGATCCGCGAGCGCAGCGCGGCGCGTTCCGATCGGCCCAGGGCCTCGATCTCCGCGGCAACGTCCTCCCAGTCGATCGGATCGGGCGTGTTGGCGCGCATCGTGCCAGCGCGGCGCAGCGCGGCGGCCTGGGCGATGGTCCA
>DAHWNE010000016.1 GCA_027340195.1 Acetobacteraceae bacterium
AGGACGTGAAGGACCACGAAGAACCACGGCGCGGCTCGGACCGCCCATCCGTCACCGCCGCGCATCGGTCCCACCCCGCCGGCGCCCCGGATGCTGGCCCCAAGCCCAGGTGACGCCCCCGCCCCGATCGGCCACACTCCGTCCAGACCGCACCAGGACCCGCCCATGAAAATCGGCATGTTCATCAACACCCAGTTCCCCGAGGGCGACGACCTCGCCGCCCGTATCCCGGAACTGGTCGAACAGGTGCGCGAAGCCCGCCGCGCCGGCTTCGCCTCGCTGCTGTTCCCGCACCACTACCTCACCGCGCCCCTGCAGATGCTCCAGATCGGCCCGATGATGGCCTACCTGGCGCGCGAGGCCGAAGGCATGACCATCGGCGGCAACATCCTGCTGCTGCCCCTGCTCAACCCGGTCCATGTCGCCGAGGAAGCCGCCACCATGGATGTGCTGACCGGCGGCAAGTTCGTCCTCGGCGCCGGCCTCGGCTACCGCGCCGGCGAGTTCGAGGCCTTCGGCGTCTCCCTCAAGGAGCGCGCCGCCCGCTTCACCGAAAGCGTCGCCCTGATGCGCCGCCTCTGGACCGGGGAGAAAGTCACCTTCGCCGGCAAATACTACCGCGTCACCGACCACGCGATCAGCCTGAAACCAACCCGCCCCGGCGGCCCGCCGGTCTGGGTCGCCGGCCTCGTGGAGGCGGCGGTGAAGCGCGCCGCCCGCATCGGCGACGCCTGGCTGATCGCCAACGCCACCACGCTCGGCGCCACCGCCCCGCTGATGGCGGTCTATCGCGCCGCCCTGGCCGAAGCGGGCCGCACCGCCACCGAGTTCCCGATCGCGCGCGAATGCTATGTCGGCGCCTCCCACGCCACCGCCATGGAGGAATGTCGCGCCGCGCTGGAATACAAATACAACTCCTACGCCGCCTGGGGCATGGAAAGCCCCACCGCGTCGATGAGCTTCGAGGAGATGGCCCGCGACCGCTTCATCATCGGCGACAAGGTCGCGGTGAAGGAGGAGATCGCCCGCTGGGCGGAAACCCTCGGCGTCAACCATTTCGTGATGCGGGTGCAATGGCCCGGCCTGCCGCAGGAGCGCGTGCTGGGCTCGATCCGCCGCCTGGGGGAGATCTACGGCTGACCCTTGCGCTCGTCCCGCTTCACCCCCTGCCACAACCCCTCCATCTCCGCCAACGAAAGCTCGGCGAGCCCGCGCCCACCCCGCTCCGCCGCCCGCTCCATCGCCCCGAACCGGCGCGCGAACTTGCGATTGGCCCCGCGCAGGCATTCCTCCGGGTCCAACGCCAGCTTGCGCGCCAGGTTGGCCAGCACGAACAGCAGATCCCCCACCTCGTCGGCCAGCCGCGCCGGATCGGCCCCCGGGAGTTCGGCGCGCAGCTCGTCCGCCTCCTCGGTCAGCTTGTCCAGCACCGCCCCGGCATCCGACCAGTCGAACCCCACCCGGGCGGCGCGCTTAGTCAGCTTCTCCGCGCGGGTCAGCGCCGGCAGCGCCAGCGGCACCCCGGCGAGCGTCCCGGTCTCGGCGCGCGCCGCCCGTTCGGCCGCCTTCTGCGCCTCCCACGCCGCGGTCTGCGCGGCGGCGTCGCGCACCGCCGCGGCGGCGAAGACATGGGGGTGACGGCGGATCATCTTGTCGGCGATCCCGCGCGCGACATCGGCGAAGGCGAACCGCCCCTGCTCCTCCGCCAGCCGCGCGTGATAGACCACCTGAAACAGCAGATCGCCGAGCTCGTCCTCGAGCGCGGGGAAATCCGCCCGCGCGATGGCATCCGCCACCTCATAGGCTTCCTCGATGGTGTAGGGCGCGATCGAGGCGAAATCCTGCACCTTGTCCCACGGGCAACCGGTGTCCGGGTCGCGCAGCGCCGCCATCACCGCGAGCAGGCGCCGCAATTCGCTCTCGGCCGCGCTCACCGGGCCGGCCGGGGCGGCGGATCGTAATTCGTCCACAGGCTCTCCTGTCGTTGCGACTTCACGCTATGGGTCTGTTTCGCCGGCGCGTCGAAGCGGCGCCAGTCGCCATACAACCGGTCCATCAGCGCGCACCGGTAGCCGCTGATCGCCACCATCCCGCGCGCCGCGCGCAGCGTCGCGGCCAGCGCCGCGTGCTGGGCGTCCGTCATCTCGTGTCCATAGGCGTTGGCATCGCCCCGGCTGGCATGGACATAGGGCGGGTCGCAATAGAACAGCGTGCGCGGCCCGTCGTTGAGCCGGATCAGGTCGATCGCGGGACGGTTCTCGATCTGTACCCGCAACAGCCGCGCCGCGACCTCGGGCAGCCCATCGACGCTGCCCAGCCAGCGCGAGACCACCCCGCTCATCCCGGCCCGGCTGGTCTCGCGGCAATTCGCCCAGCGCCCGAGGCTCGCGGTCTGCGCCAGCCCGGTGCGGGTCTGCCGGGCCCGCACGAAGAACCGCCGCGCCCGCTCGACATCTCCGACCGGGCCGGGCGGCGGGGCGAGGGCGGCGTGGTACTCCTCCCGCGCGAACGGGGTCAGCGCGATGGCGCGGATGATCGCCTCCGGCTCATCGCGCAGCACGCGGAAGAAATTGACCACCTCGCCGTCGAGATCGTTGTAGGTCTCCACCGGCGAGGCAGCGCGGTTGAGCAGCACCGCCGCCGAGCCGGCGAAGGGCTCGCAATAATGGTGGCACTCCGGCAGCAGCGGCAGCAGCCATGCCAGGTGGCTGAACTTGCCGCCGTACCAGCCGAACACAATCTTACGTGCCCGCGGAGAGCGGAACCGCACCACCCCCGCCCCACTCTGACCAATATCACGGAATATAGGCGAGGGCGCCCTCCCGCCCCGCCCCGGGGAGACCAGATCGGGCAGCGCCTCTAGCGCGCCCGGCAAGTGTTTCGCAGCACGAGGCATCGGATTCTCCTTGGCGCCAGCTTAAGGGATCGTCGGTCTCCGCACCACCACTAACCCTACCCCGGCGCCGCCTCCGGATCCCCCACCGGCGTCTCCGTCATCAACTCCTCCCGCCGCGGCAAATCCCGCAGATCGCGC
>DAHWNE010000043.1 GCA_027340195.1 Acetobacteraceae bacterium
GCCCGCGCGGCGCTCGAGCCCCTCCCGCCAGCCCATGGTCTCGCTCAGCGCATAGGCGGTGGCGCCGGCCAGCACCGGCACCGCCAGCAGCCCGGTCCCAAGCACGCCGAGGGCGAAGATCAGCGCCGCGAAGCGCCCGGCGATCGGCGCCAGCGCGCGCGCCGCCTGCGCCGGGGTCTCGATATCGGTGATCCCGTGCGCGTGCAGCGTGGCGGCGGTGCCGATGATGATCGCCAGCGAGACCAGGTTGGAATAGCCCATGCCGCCCCAGGTATCGGCGTCGATGCGCGCGATCTCGGCGCGGCCGTCGGCGCGCTCGCGCAGCGGACGCGGATCGGCGGAGAGCTGCATGTCCTCGATCTCCTCGGCCGCCTGCCAGACGAACAGATAGGGGCTGATGGTGGTGCCGAGCACCGCCACCAGCATGGTCAGCGCCGCCCGGTTCAGCGTGACATGCGGCACCAGTACGGCGAACAGCACCCGTGCCCAGGGGATATGGATCACGAACAGCAGCGCCACATAGGCCAGCAGCGCCAGGGTCAGCCATTTCAGATAGAGAACGTAGCGGCGATAGGCCACCCATACCTCGGCGGCGGCGCAGAACAGGGCAAAGCCGCCGGCCCACAGCCAGGCCGGGCCGCCGGCCAGCAGGCGCGCGACTTCCGCCATGCCGCCGATATCGGCGCCGAGATTGACCACGTTCGCCACCACCAGCAGGGCGATGAGTGCCAGCAGCAGCGGACGCGGCGCATGGGCGCGCAGCGTGCCCGCGATGCCGGCGCCGGTGACGCGGCCGATCCGGGCGCTGATCTCCTGCACCGCGACCATGAACGGCAAGGTCAGCACCACCGCCCAGCCGAGGCCGTAGCCGAAGGCGGCGCCGGCCTGGGCATAGGTGACGATGCCGGAGGGGTCGTCATCGGCGGCGCCGGTGACGACGCCGGGGCCGAGGCGGCGGATCAGGCCGAGGAAGCGGGGGCGCGAGGGAACCGCGGCACCTGCCCTCATCTTGGCCGTCATCCCGGCACCGGACCGGGGGACCGATCGGTCGGCGGCCAAGTTTCGATCCAACCGGGCCAGACGGCGATCCGGGCCGTTTCGGCGATGCGCTTGCGGGCGCGCTTTTCCGCCGCCGATCCGAGCCCCCGCAGGCCAAAGGCCTCCACGTGGTGCGGTGCCGGAGGGGTCGGACGGACCTCAAGACCCAGCGCGATCAGCTCCTTGACCTGGATCGCGGCGACCGCCCAGGACGGATCGGGGCAGCCTTCCCAAAGCGGGCGGCCATGCTGTCTCAAGGTCGCTTCACGGTTGAACGACACGCCATCGTTGGCCGGGTGCGGCGCGAACGAGGCGCTCTGAGGCCGCATCCGGCCATCGCCTGCCGGTTGCAAAGGTTGGTTGGGCGGCACGCGGCGCAGTAGCCATTCCTCCGGATCGAGGTCTGGCGCCGGTTCGCTCACATGCCGGATCCGATCCGCCGCAGCGCCTGGGTGGTCTTAGCCAACCGCGGATCGGCGCCGGCATAGGCGGCGTCGGGGAATTGTTCGTCGTCGATGACCACGGTCTCGCAATAGGGGGCCTCGAACCACAGTTCGACTTCGATGCCCCGCCCGCGCCAAGTCGCAAGGATCTGACCGTCGCCGGAGGGGGCGATGTTCGGAGGGGGCAGATGCAGCGCCTTCAGGCCGCTGAGTTGCGCGGCAGCATAAGCGATCAGCTCCGGACTGGGGGGCCGCCCACCGTACGAGTCCCAGCCGGGCTGCAAGTCGAGAAGATCGTCCAACCGCCGCCCGGCATCGTGCCAGGACGGCCCAACCAGCCCGGGCAGGAATGATTCGCGCTCAGGTTGGAAACTCATCGCGTCGGTCTGCGCGCCGGCTTGGCAGCGTTGATAGGTGGACCAGAGGCTCCGAACCGGCCCCCCACCGCCGTTGTGTCGGTCGAGAGCGGCGCTCATGCTTCCCGCTCCCAGACCCGGTTCCCCTCATCGGTCGCAAGTGCGGCGAAACGGGTCACGATTGTCTCCCTGGCGCAATCGAGAAAGTCGAGAACTCCGGCGGGGCTGGCTGCGAGCGGCCGGCCGCGCACCTGCAGGTTGAGCATGATGGCCGGGCCCGCGGTCGTCATTCCACCCTCCGCTGAGATAATCAGTCGTGCATATGGATTGCCGTCCGACGCCTTCAGCAGCCGATGGACCGAGAACTGCACCGCCTCGGCTTCCTCGGCGTCATCGTTCCACAGCCGTACCCAGCGTCCGGGACGCCCCCAGCCGGCGGGGTCCGCGACCGGGATGCGATTCAGATAGGTCGCCTCGCACTGGTTCGGATCAAATGCCGCGCGGACGTCCTCGCGCATGAAATCCTGGAATGCCTCGAAGGCTTCCGTGAACCGACGACGAACTTCGGAATAGCGCGGATAAGGTCGGTCGCCTTCGCCTTTGCGCCAATTCACGATCAGCCGGTCCGACTGGAACTGAACCAGATGCTCGTCATCGTCCGAGATGAACCATTGCCGAGGAAATGCCTCGCTGGCGCGCACGGCTATCCCCACCGAACCCGCGGGTCCGCCCGGAGCGGGCAGCGGCAGGAATACCTCGAAGCTCGGCGGAATTGGCGGAACCTGGACCACCTTGGGGTATTGGTCTCTGATCCGACGATGGAAGCCGCCGATATGCACGGCAAGGAGCTGTGGCGCCTTGAACTGCACGCCGAGTGCGACCTCGAATATCGGTGGCTTCCGGAAGCTCGGCAGTGCCGGAGTCGAACTCGTCATGGCGGGTCCGCGGGAATCCTGGGCCATGCCCGGGTGATGTCGCAGGCCCAGGCCAGTGTCAACGCGAACCGCGCCGTCGCCGCGCCCTATTCCGCCGCCAGCCGCCGATCCCGGGCCGCCAGCCGTGCCAGCGCATCATCCGCCACCGGCACGATCGGCGTGAAATCCCGATGCGCGATCCAGTCCGGCCGCGTCGGCCGGCGGATGTGGTTCGAGACCGCGTTCAGCGTCAGATACACGATCTTGCGCGGGTAGGGCGTGATATTCCCCGCCGAGCCGTGCACCAGGTTGCCGTGGAACATCATCACCCCGCCCGGCTTGCCGGTCGGCGCCACGATCCCGCCGCGGTCCACCAGCCGCGTCACCGTGTCCTGATCGAGCGTCCACAGCGGATACGACGTGGTGGCCAGATCATGTCCCGCCGCCAGCACGCCCTCGGTGTGGCTGCGTGGCACCAGCATCAAGGGGCCGTTGATCGGCATCACCTCGTCCACGAACACGGCGATGTTCATCGCCCGCGGCTCCGGCATCCCGTCATCGCGGGCCCAGGTGCCGTAATCCTGGTGCCATTGCCAGACGTCGCCATCGAACGCGGCTTTGGCGTTGATTTTGAACTGGTGCATGTAGAGCTGCTCGCCGAACACCTGCTCGATCGGTTCGATCAGGCGTGGATGCGCGCCCAGCAGGCGGAATGCCTCGTTATAGGTGTGGGCGGCGAAGGCGGTGCGCGGGGCGCCGGATTTCTCGCGCCAGATCTGCTCGCGCGGCGTATCGAAGATCGCCACCGCCTGCTCGCGCAGGACGGCGGTTTCCTCGGGGGTGAAGAGCTCGGGCAGGAACAGCCAGCCCTCGGTATGGAACTGGTCGAGTTGTTGCGGGGTCAGGCGCATGGTTCGATCTCCCTCAGCCGGCCAGGTAGCCGCCATCGACATAAAGCTCCGCCCCGGTCACGTAGCTCGCTTCGTCCGAGGCCAGGAACAGGATCGCGTTCGCCACCTCGTCCACCTCCCCGGTGCGGCCCAGCGGCACCCGCTTCAGCATCTTCGCCCGCACCACCGGATCGGCGGTGGCGCCCGAGGTGCGCATCGGCGGCATCAGCCCGGGATGGACGGTGTTGACCCGGATATTGTCCTTGCCGAACTGCACCGCGGCGGATTTGGACATGATCCGCACCGCGCCCTTCGACGCATTATAGCCGAGATGGATCTGGTTCTGTCCGGTATTGCCCGAGATCGAGGACAGGTTGACGATCGCCCCGCCGCCTGATTTCCGCAGCTCGGGAATCTCGAACTTCATGCCCAGGAAGACGCCGGTGGCGTTCACCCCCATCAGCCGGTTCCAGGCCTCGGTCTCCATCGTGTCGGTGACCTTGCTGCCGCTGATGCCGGCATTGTTCACCCCGATATCCAATCGCCCATAGGCGGCCACCGTCGCCGCCACCGCGGCGCGCCAGCTCGCCTCCTCGGTCACGTCGAGGTGGACGAAGCGCGCCTCGCCGCCCGTGGCGCGGATCGCGGTCACCACCGCCTCGCCCTCGGCATCCAGCAGGTCCGCCACCACCACCTTCGCGCCCTCGGCGGCGAAGCGCCGCGCCGTCGCCGCGCCCATGCCGGACGCCGCCCCGCTGATGATCGCCACCTTGCCCGCCAGCCGCATGGCGTTTCCCCTTTTCTGCAACCCGCTTCACCCTGCCATGCCGCGGCGCGCTTGGCTACCGGCGAGTACGGGGCTAGATGGCGCGACCCCCAGGAGTTCCGGCGCATGGCGCATCGCGGTTTGACCTTCGGCATCTTCCTCGCCCCGTTCCACCGGCTGGGCGAGAACCCCACGCTGGCGATCGGGCGCGATATCGAGCTGATCGAATGGCTGGACCAGCTGGGTTACGACGAGGCCTGGATCGGCGAGCATCATTCCGCCGGCTGGGAGCTGATCGCCTCGCCCGAACTCATCATCGCCGCCGCGGCCGAGCGCACGAAGCACATCAAGCTCGGCTCCGGCGTGACCTCGCTGCCGTATCACCACCCGTTCCTGGTCGCGCAGCGCTTCGTGCAGCTGGACCACATGACCCGCGGCCGGGCGATGCTGGGCTGCGGCCCGGGCGCGCTGACCTCGGACGCCTATATGCTGGGCATCGAACCCTCCACCCAGCGCCCGCGCATGTTGCAGGCGATGGAGGCGATCATGCGGCTCCTGGAGTGCAAGGAGCCGGTGACGATGAAGACCGACTGGTTCGAGATGCGCCAGGCGCGCCTGCATCTCGCCCCATACTCGGACCCGCATTTCGAGATCGCGGTCGCCAGCACCATCACACCCTTCGGCATGATCGCCGCCGGGACGCATGGCGTCGGCGTGCTGTCGATCGGCGCCGGCCTGCCGGGCGGGCCGGAGGCGCTGGCGAGCCAATGGAAGATCGCCGAGGACGCCGCCGCCAAGGCCGGCAAGACGGTCAGCCGCAAGAAATGGCGGGTGGTGGTGAACGCGCATATCGCCGAGGACGACGAGCAGGCGCTGCGCGAGGTCTCCGCCGGGGAGCGGGTGGAGACCGTCACCTATTTCGAGGACACGCTGGGCCGCCCGCCGGGCCGGTCCGACGATCCGCTGCGCGAGGGGGTGGCCATGGGCACCACCCTGGTGGGCTCCCCCGATACCGTGGCCAAGGGGATCCGCCGGCTGCTGGACTACAGCCAGGGCGGGTTCGGCGGCATCCTGTTCCGCGCCCATGAATGGGCCAATCGCGAGCAGACCATGCGCAGCTACGAGTTGTTCGCGCGCTACGTGATGCCGCAGTTCCAGGGCGCGCTGGACAGCGTCGCCGGCTCGGCCGTGTGGGCGCGGGAGAACCGCAAGCAGGTGTTCGGCGGCACGGTAGAGGCGGTGAAGCGCGCCTTCACCGATTTCGGCGCCGCGGTGCCGGAGGAGTTCAAGGCGCGGACCATCGGCGCGCGGGACGATTGAGGCGGAGCCGCTACTCTCCGGCCAGGCTCTGCCCCTGCGTCACCGCGGGGCGCCGGCGTCGGGTGTTGCGATCGCGCAGCCGCGTCACTTCCTGACGCAGCTGCGCCAGCCGCTCGGTGCGCGCCCGACGCTCCCGGCCCAGCAGGCGCGGCGGCCGGCCGGCCATCAGTTCCAGCACCGACAGCAGCTCCTCGGCGGTCTGCAGGTCGCCGATCCCGCAGGCCTCGTCCAGCACATCCTCGATCCGGTCGGACAGGCGGCGTCTGAGCGAGACATACATGCGATCGATCCGATCCTGCGGCAGCGACGGCTCCGCCTCGGGCCGGGGATCGGCCCGCAGCCGGCGTAGCCAGGCGCGGGGTTTGTTCAACACGGTATCATCCCATCCGGCGCGGCAGCGCCCGGGGCTGCTGTGCCACCGTCGCGGTTACAGCGTTGTTTCAGCCTCCCCGCTTGCGCGCCCGTCCGCGCCGCGATACCGGGGCGGCCCGCCACGAGGCCCCGCATGAGCATCGACCAACCCGCGCTGTCCCGCTGGCTCGCCGGACCCAAGGTGGCCGGGCTGCCCGCCCCGCTGCTGGGCGGGGACCCGCCCGCGCTCTCCTTCGAGTTCTTTCCCCCCCGCACCGAGGCGCTGGAGGCCCAGCTGTGGGCCTGTATCCGCCGGCTCGAACCGCTCGGCCCGCGCTTCGTCTCGGTCACCTATGGCGCCGGCGGGTCCACCCAGGCGCGCACCCACCACACCGTCAGCCGGATCCTGGCTGAAACCGCGCTGACCCCGGCGGCGCATCTGACCTGCGTGGGCGCTTCCCGCGCCGAAGTGGACGCGGTGGCCCGCGGCTACTGGGACGCCGGGGTTCGCCACATCGTCGCCCTGCGCGGGGATGCGCCGCCCGGCGCGCCCTACACGCCGCATCCCGACGGCTACGCCTTTGCCGCCGATCTGGTGGCCGGGCTGCGCGCCATCGCCCCGTTCGAGATTTCAGTCGCCGCCTATCCCGAGACCCATCCGGCGGCGATCAGCCCGGAGGCCGATCTCGATAACCTCAAGCGCAAGCTCGATGCCGGGGCCTCGCGCGCGATCACCCAGTATTTCTTCGATACCGAGGTCTATCTGCGGTTTCTGGATCGGGCCCATGCCGCCGGGATCACGGCGCCGATCGTGCCGGGGATCATGCCGGTGTCGAATTTCGTCCAGGCGGCAAAGTTCTCGGCCGCCTGCGGGACCTCGGTGCCGGCCTGGCTCGCGCGGCTGTTCGAGGGGACCGAGGAGGACCCCGAGATCCGCCGCATGGTGGCGGCGGTGGTGGCAGCCGAGCAGGTGCGCCTGTTGCAAGCCAATGGCGTGGACGAGTTCCATTTCTACACGCTGAACCGCCCGGACCTGACCTACGCGATCGCCCATATCCTGGGGGTGCGGCCGCAGGCGGCGTGAGTTCGCTGGCTGGGGCGGGAGGATTCGAACCTCCGCATGGCGGAATCAAAATCCGCTGCCTTACCACTTGGCGACGCCCCATCGTTCGCGGTGAATAGGTCGCCCGGGCGCCGAGGTCAAAGCGGCCCTTGAGCCGCCTCGCCGCGGCTTCTATCACCCGCCCCGGAACGAGCAGCTGCGGGAGCGCCCCATGTCCCACCGTCAGATCGCCACCGTGTTCGGCGGCGCCGGCTTCATCGGCCGCTACGTCGTCCAGCGACTGGCCCGCCGCGGCTTCACCGTGCGGGTGGCCGGCCGGGACCCGTTGGCGGCGGCGGCGCTGAAACCGATGGGCGCGGTCGGGCAGATCGTGCCGATCTTCGCGCCCGTGACGATGGAGGCCGACGTGGCTCGCGCCGTCGCGGGAGCGAGGTGGGTGGTGAATCTGGCCGGAATCCTGGCCGAACACCGCGCCGGCGATTTCGACCGGATCCATGCCGAGGGGGCGGGGCGGATCGCGCGGCTCGCCGCGGCGGCGGGGGTGGAGCGGCTGGTGCATGTCTCGGCGCTCGGCGCCGATCCGGCGAGTCCCAGCGCCTACGGGCGCAGCAAGGCCGCCGGGGAGGCGGCGGTACGGGCCGCTTTCCCCGCCGCCACCATCCTGCGCCCGTCGATCGTCTTCGGGCCGGAGGATCGGTTCTTCAATCGCTTCGCCGCGTTGGCGCGGCTCTCCCCGGTGATGCCGGTGATCGCGGGCGCGACGAAGTTCCAGCCGGTCTATGTCGGGGATGTGGCCGACGCGGTACTGGCGGGCCTGACGCGCGCGGATGCCGCGGGAAAGACATTCGCGCTGGGCGGGCCGGAGGTGCGCGATTTCCGCGCGCTGCTGGAGGCGATCCTGATCTGGACCGGGCGAGAGAAGCCGCTGCTGACGGTACCGATGGGCATCGCGCGGCTGCAAGCGCGGTTGGGCGAGTGGCTGCCCGGCAAGCCGTTCACCCGTGACCAGCTGGCGATGCTGGGGCAGGACAATGTGGTGCCCGCCGATGCGCCCGGCCTCGCCGCGCTCGGCGTGGCGGCGACGCCGATGGCGCTGGTGGTACCGGAGTATCTGGCGCGGTTCCGCCCGGGTGGCGGTCGGAGGATCTGGCCGGAGGGGCCGGATAAAAGAACCGGATCGGACCTTTTTGCCGCCTGATTCGGCTGAGTGGCCCCGCAAGCGGACGAGGTTGTGGGTATTGGGGCAGAAAAACTGACCTGATCGGTCCTTTCCCTCTTTCCATGTGAAGCGCGATCGGCTAAATCTTCCGTGCCGCAGCACGAGGGGGACATCGCCATGCCGGAGCACATGCTGCGGTTCGTCAGTACGCCGCAACAGACGCCGGAAAAGCGCGCGGTGGCCGAGCGCGCCCATGATTTCGGCGAGATCTATCGTATCTTCGCCGATCAGGAAGCCGCGCGCCAAGCCAGCCGGTGCAGCCAGTGCGGGGTGCCGTTCTGTTCGGTGCATTGCCCGCTGCACAACAACATCCCCGACTGGCTGAAGCTGACCGCCGAGGGGCGGCTCGAGGAAGCCTACGAGATCGCCGCGGCGACCAACAATTTCCCTGAGATCTGCGGCCGCATCTGCCCACAGGACCGGCTGTGCGAGGGCAACTGCGTCATCGAGAAGGGCTTCGAGAGCGTCACCATCGGCGCGGTGGAGCGCTATATCACCGATACCGCTCTCGACCGCGGCTGGGTGAAGCCGATCGTGCCGCGGCAGGAACTGACGGCCTCGGTCGGCATCGTCGGCGCCGGGCCGGGGGGGATGGCGGCGGCGGAGGAGCTGCGCCGGCGCGGCTACCAAGTCACGATCTACGATCGCTACGATCGGGCCGGCGGGCTGCTGATCTACGGCATCCCCAATTTCAAGCTGGAGAAGCAGGTGGTGCTGCGCCGCCACGCGCTGGCCGAGGCGTCCGGCATCCGCTTCATGCTGAACTGCGCGGTCGGCCGCGATGTCAGCCTCGACGAGCTGCGCCGGCGCCACGACGCGGTGCTGATCGCGACCGGCGTCTACAAGCCGCGCGAGATCGGCGGGCCGGGCGCGGGACTGGCGGGGATCGTGCCGGCGCTCGACTACCTGATCGCCTCCAACCGCGACAATCTGGGCGATACCGTGCCCGCGTTCGCGTCCGGGCTACTGAACGCGGCCGGCAAGCGGGTGGTGGTGATCGGCGGCGGCGACACGGCGATGGATTGCGTGCGCACCGCGGTG
>DAHWNE010000048.1 GCA_027340195.1 Acetobacteraceae bacterium
GGAGGAAGCCCATGCAGATCGGATGCAGCGCGCCCACCAGCGGCCCCCTGACCGACCCCGACAGCATCGCGCGCATCGCCACCGAGGCCGAGATGCTGGGCTTCGCCTATGTGACGGTGAGCGATCACCTCATCATCCCGACCGACATCGCCTCCCGCTATCCCTATACCGACAGCGGCGAGTTTCCCTCCGGCGCGCGGGTGGACCGGCACGAGCAGCTGATGACGGCGATGTTCATCGCCGCGAAGACCTCGCGGCTGCGCATCGTCACCTCGGTGATGGTGGTGCCGCATCGCCCGCCGGTGCTGACCGCGAAAATGGTGGCGACGCTGGACGTGCTGTCGAAGGGGCGGATCACGCTCGGCATCGGCGCCGGCTGGATGGAGGAGGAGTTCGCCGCCGTCGGCACCCCCCCCTTCGCCGAGCGCGGCGCGGTGACCGACGAGACGATGCGCGCCTGCCGCGAGCTCTGGACCAGCGAGGACCCGGTCTTCGCGGGCAAATACGTCCGCTTCAGCAACGTGGTGTTCCAGCCCAAGCCGGTGCAGCGCCCGATCCCGATCTGGGTCGGCGGCGAGAGCGGTCCGGCGCTGCGGCGCACCGCCGCCTATGCCGATGCGTGGTACCCGATCGGCACCAATCCGGCGCATCCGATGGACACGCTGAGCCGCTACAAGGCGGGCGTCGCCCGGCTGCGCGGGTTGGTGGAGAAGGCCGGGCGCGATCCCGCCGCGGTGGGGCTCGCCTATCGGGTGTCCTCCAACCCCGAGGCGCAGCCCAAGGGCACCGTCGATGGGGAGCGCAAGCTGTTCACCGGCGGGGCGGCCGATTTCGCCGGCGATATCCGCGCGCTGGCGGAGATCGGCGTGACCTCGGTGGATTTCGGGCTGTTCGGGCGCGATCTTGCCGCCACGCTCGACAATATGCGCCGCTTCCACGACGACGTGATGGCAAAGGTCTAATCCGATGCAACTCGGCATGACGCTGAAAATGGCGGGCGCGGCGCCGCGCCCCGACATGGCGCTGGTGGCGGAGGCGGAGCGGCTGGGCTTCGCCCAGGTCTGGGTGGGGGAGTCCTATTCCACCGACGCCGTCTCGCCGGTGGCCTGGGTGCTGGCGCAAACCTCCCGCATCAAGGCCGGCACCGGGATCATGCAGATCCCCGCGCGTACCCCCGCCTGCGCGGCGATGACGGCGATGACCCTGGCCGCGCTGTCGGGCGGGCGGTTCCTGTGCGGGGTCGGCATGTCCGGCCCGCAGGTGGTGGAAGGCTGGCACGGCGTGCGCTACGGCAAGCCGATGACCCGCACCCGCGAATATATCGCGGTGATCCGCCAGGTTCTGGCGCGCGAGCAGCCGCTGCGCTTCGCGGGCGAGGAATACCACATTCCCTATGCCGGACCGGATGCGACCGGGCTCGGCAAGCCGTTGCGCTCCATCATCCATGGCGATCCGGGGCTGCCGATCTATACCGCCTCCATCACCCC
>DAHWNE010000370.1 GCA_027340195.1 Acetobacteraceae bacterium
CCTCCGGGCTGCGCAGGGTCAGCGCCAGCGCGTGCAACCCCGATCCGAACTCGGCCGCCAGCACCTCATGCACACGGCGCGAGCGGGCGACCCGCCCCATTCCGGCGAACCCCTCCGCCACCATCAGCACCGAGTAATGCGTCTCCCCTTCCGGCCGCGCCCCGGCATGGCCGGCGTGGCGGGCGCTGTCGTCGCGGATTTGCAGCAGGCTGGGGGCGAAGGCGGCGCGCAGCGCGGCCTCGATGCGGGATGCGCGATCGGTCATTCGGGGCCTCCGGGGCGAGGTGGGGTGGCAAGCAGGGACTCCAGCGCGTCGGTGGGGCGCGCGACCAGCGGCGCCACATGGCGGGCGAAGCCGGCGGCGTCATCTTCCGCGAACAGCTCCGCCACCACCCGGGCCGCGTGATCGCGCAGCACCGTGCTCTCCGGGTCGAGGCCGCGGATCACCGCCAGCCCCGACGGCGGGGCATCGAACACGGTGATCTCGAGGTCCGGCCGCCAGCGCCGCAGCACCGGCAGCAGCCGCCAGACATCGCCGGTCCACCAGCCGGGCCGGCAGGAGGCGGCGGCTTCCGCCCCGTGCTGCTCCCGCCGCGTCATGGCCACGTCCAGCGGCACGCAGTCGTGCAGCAGCACCACCGTCCCGCGATGCGCGTGGCGTTCGATGTTGATGAAGTCGCGCAGCGCCACTTCCGCATGATGCAGCCCGTCGATGAAGGCCAGATCGACCGGCCCGCCCAGCAGCGCGGCCGGATCGTGACGGGCGAAGAACACGTCCGATTCCAGCGGGAACATCATCAGCAGCGGCATCTCGCCCACGATGTCGGCATCGACCTGGAAGGCGGGATCGACGGCGATGCTGGGGCAGCGCGACAGCCGCAGTGTCTCGCCGTGCAGGGTGCCGATCTCCAGATAGCGCCGCGGCGCCAGGACGGCATGAACCCGCCGCATCACCTCCTGATAGAACGCGCCGGCCACCTCGTCGCGCGCCGGCCCGCCCGCGGGCGCGGGCGGGCGCGCGGGGGCGGGGATCATCGGCGCGCCGATCCCCTCCGGCAGCGGCGGTGGAAACACCACCCGCAGCGCGCGCGCCAGCGCCTCCGGCGGCACCTGGAAGGCGCGATCCGGCACCGGCCCGTCGGCAGTCTCGGTGGGGCCGAAAATCTCCAGATACGGGCAGGAGACCTGGGCGGCGAGGTCCCAGAACAGCGTATCCGGCCACCCCGCCGGCGACAGCACGATCACCGGCGTGCCGGGCCGGCAGAACAGGATGCCGGCCAGCGCCGCGCCCTTGACCCCGATCACCGCCTCGGCGTCGGCAAACAGCGCCACCTGCTCGGCGAACGGCAGCGAGGCCGGGTCGATGCGCTCGAAGCCGGCGGCCGCGGCCAGGGCGAACAGCGCGTCCTCGTTGGAAAGCCGCCGGCGCGCTTCGTCGCCGCGGGTGAGGAACACAAGCCGCCGCGCCCCGGCGCCGCGCCCGTCCAGCAGCCGCCGCCGCAACGCGGCGATGGCCTCGGGCAGGCGGAACAGCGGCGTGGCCATCACCGGCGAGAGGTAGCGCAAGCTCCCCACGCGCCAGTTCTCGTGCTGCCACCGTTCCAGCACCGGCAGCCCGGGGGCCAGGCGCTCCAGCACCTCCCGCGACCGCGGCGGATCGTCGGCGCCGACGATCAGCGCGGCCCCCTCGGTCAGCCCGTGCTCCGCGGCCCAGGCCAGGGTCAGCGCGGCGTCCAGCAGAAAATGCCCCCAGTTGGCCCCGTATGGCCGGCGCAGCAGCAGCGCCGGGCCGGGGATGAACCGCTCCGCCTCGGTGGAGACCCTCAGCGCCCCATCCGGTCCGACCCGCAGCTGCGGCGGCGTGCCGGAGGCGAAATACTCCCAGCAGCTGTCCTCGATAATGCGATGATCGGCGGTGATGAGGGTGCCGTCGCCGATCACCCATGCGTCGTGGAGGGTCACCGCCAGCGGCGCCTCGTAGCGCTGCTCGCAGCGGCCCAGATTGTGCACCGAAACCGCGCGCGCCCCGGGATCCAGCGCGGTGGTATCGACCAGCAGCGGCGGCGTGCGGCGATAACGCCCGGCCGGTGCCAGCGTGCGCGCCGGCCCGACGCTGGGCGCGGACTTCGCCTCGGCCAGCAACGGGCGCAGGAACGCGCGGGTCAGCACCGTGTCGGAGTCGCGAAACAACCGGTGCAGCGCGGGGCGCGCGGCCAGCGGCGGGTCGCCCTCCGGGGCGGCCAGGTGCGGCAGGCAGCATTCCGCAGCCGGGGTCAGGCTTGCCGCGAGCAGCGGAATGACCGGGGCGAACGGAACCGCCGAGGGCACCGGCACCATCAGCTGCACCCCCGGCGGATCGGCGGCGGCGACGAAGCGCCAGTCTCCGCAGTGCCTCGTCGTCTCACCGGCCAGATCGCGCGGCGCGGCGACGTCCGAGGCATGGAGCAGCCGATCGGCCTCCGACCAGGCACAGCGAAGAAACGTCGGGCGCAGCCCGAACGGTTTCAGCGCCGTGCGGGCGGCCAGCCAGTAGAGCAGCGCGTCCATGCCGAAGCCCAAGTCGTGATCGAGCCGCAGCAGGAGGTCGTACCGCTCCGGCACCGCGTTCGGCGCCGGTCCGGGTTGCAGGCGCACCTCCCCGTTCGCCGTCACCGCGCGGGCCTGGGCAAGCCAGGGCGGGTGCGGCTCCGCCGACAGCAGGCGGAGCTCCAGCGTCGCCACGGCGAGCCCGCCGAGACCGCGCAGGGTGGCGAACAGCGCGCCGAGCCGGGCCGGGTCGTCGGGCACGGCGATGCAGCAGAGCAGGCGCAGCCGCGCCGCCTCCGCCCGGGCCAGATCCAGCAGGGCGCGGCGGAGGGCGCGCGCGCTGTCGCTCATGCGCCGGCCCCATTGCCAAGCCGGGCGGGGGATCGCACATAACCGCCATGTCCCGACGCAGCGCGCGCCCCAGGGCCTTCGCACCCGATCCGGCGGCTCCGCCGGGCCGCGGCTGCGACATGCCCGATTGCCCGCACGCCGGCGAATACCGGGCTCCGAAATCCCGCGAGGCGCTCAACGACTACTGGTGGTTCTGCCTGGAGCATGTGCGCGCCTACAACGCGACGTGGAACTACTACAAGGGCATGACCCCGGGCGAGATCGAGGCCGAGTTGCGGCGCGACACGTCCTGGCAGCGCCCGTCCTGGCCGCTGGGCAGCCTGGGGGCGACGGCGTGGGAGGACGCGCTGGCCCGCGACCCGCTGGGGCTGCTGTCGGCGGGACGATTGCGGCGCGGCCCGGCCGCGCCCGACCCGGCGCAGCCGCCGGTGGAGCTGCGCGCGCCGCTGGCGACCCTGGGTCTCGCCTGGCCGGTCAGCCTGGCGGCGGTGAAGACGCGCTACAAGGAACTGGCCAAGCGCCATCATCCGGACGCGAATGGCGGCGACAAGGCGGCCGAGGAGCGGATCAAGACCATCAACCTGGCCTATGCCGCGCTGCGCGCCCGGCTGGGGTCTGCCCCGGCGGCGGCGGGCGTTTGACAGAAAGGGCGGGGCGCTTAGACTTTCCCGCCGAACGAACGGGATACGCACGCTGATGAGCAATGTCGCCGCCCTGGCCGAAATCCGCCCCACCTCGGCCATCGACCTGCCCGATACCAAGGTGAAGGCCAGCGAGGTGTTCGGCTTCGCGACCGACATGGTGGTGCCGGCCTTCTCGGTGCGCACCGAGCACGTGCCCGATCTCGACAGCGCCTACCAGTTCGACCGGGAGACCACGCTGGCGATCCTGGCCGGCTTCGCCTTCAACCGCCGGGTGATGATCCAGGGCTACCACGGCACCGGCAAATCCACCCACATCGAACAGGTGGCCGCGCGCCTCAACTGGCCCTGCATCCGGGTCAACCTGGACAGCCACATCAGCCGCATCGATCTGATCGGCAAGGACGCCATCGTCCTGCGCGACGGCAAGCAGATCACCGAGTTCCGCGAGGGCATCCTGCCCTGGGCCCTCCAGCACGCCTGCGCGCTGGTGTTCGACGAATACGACGCCGGGCGGCCGGACGTGATGTTCGTGATCCAGCGGGTGCTGGAGGTGGAAGGCAAGCTGACCCTGCTGGATCAGAACCGGGTGATCCGCCCGCACCCGAGCTTCCGGCTGTTCGCCACCGCCAACACGGTGGGGCTCGGCGACACCACCGGCCTCTATCACGGCACGCAGCAGATCAACCAGGGTCAGATGGACCGCTGGAACATCGTCGCCACCCTGAACTACCTGCCCCACGCGATGGAGACGGGAATCGTGCTGGCGAAGATGGGCGTCGATCCGGCGGACGCGAAGATGAAGAAGCAGGTGGAGGCGATGGTGGCGCTGGCCGACCTGACGCGGGCCGGCTTCATCAACGGCGACATCTCCACCGTGATGTCGCCGCGCACCGTCATCACCTGGGCCGAGAACGCGCGCATCTTCGGCGACGTGGGCTTCGCGTTCCGGATGACGTTCCTAAATAAATGCGACGAGGCGGAGCGGTCCACGGTGGCGGAATACTACCAGCGCTGCTTCAACGAGGAGATCCCGACCGGGGGGTTCACGCGGAAGGTGGGGTAGGAACAGACCAAGCGGCGGAATCGAGTCGCGACCAACCATCCGACGATGAAACTCGAAACTCTTCCGGGCCTCTATTTTATCGTTTCGGTCCTGGTGCCAGGTTTCATCGGCAGCGGTGTCTTTTCGGTTTTCGTCCCGACTCGGGCGCATCGGGAAAAGGAGGTTCTCCTTCTCCGCTACCTGACCGCCACGGCGTTCAATTACGCGATCTGCTCGCCCGTGATCTATCTGTTGCTGGTGGGAGGCTTGTTCTCCGGGTCGGTCGCGGGGCAGGCGCTT
>DAHWNE010000056.1 GCA_027340195.1 Acetobacteraceae bacterium
CCACGGAGAAGGTGATACGACCGATCGGAGCATCCCGTCCCTCGGCCGCCGGGGACATCCTCTTCCCTTCCTTCGTGGCCCTCGGTGGTCCTCCGCGCCCTCCGTGTTGAACGCTTGCGGAATGACACCCCCCCGCGACACTCCACGCGGAGGCAGAAATCGGCCGGGTCCCCGGGCACTCCCGGCGGTTCGTGCCGCTGCCGGATCGGGATTTTCAGCACGAAGGACGTGAAGGACCACGAAGAACCACGGAGCGGCTCGGACGGCACATCGCGCATGGACGCCGGCCCGCCGGTTCCATCATCCACCGCGTCCGGCCGTGCGCCGTCCTCCTTCCCCCCAGGCCGATGATTTTTCCGCACGCAACCCGCCCCGACCCCACCCGATCCCGCCCGGCCACCATGCCCCCATCGGGGCCCTCCAACACCCGCACCGCCCGCAACAAGGCTTGCGTCGCGCACGCCGGCCTGCAAATCTCAAAAGATGCTTCATCAACAGCCCGAGGCCGAGGCCGCCGCGACCGCCGCCCCGTTGGTTGCCGCCCTCGCGGGACTTGCGGACGCCGCCGGCACCATGTCGCGCGAGGCCGCGCTGGGCGCGTTCCGCCGCCACCTGGCCCGCATCCAGACCAAGGTGCGCGAGACGTTCGAGCAAGGCGAGATCACCGGCCTGCAAGCCGGCCGCCAGCTCGCCGGCCTGACCGACGGGCTGGTGAAAGCCCTGTTCGCCCATGCCGAGGCCGAGATCGGCGGGGTGGAAACCCTCTGCGTCGCCGCCACCGGCGGCTACGGCCGCGGCACGCTGGCCCCGTTCTCCGACATCGACCTCCTGTTCCTGACCCCGGAAGACGCCTCGCCGCACACCCTCGCGGCGGTGGAATACATGCTCTATTTCCTGTGGGATCTGGGGCTGCGGGTGGGTCACGCCACCCGCTCGGCGGACGCGTGCCTCGCCGAGGCGGCCGGCGACATCACCATCCGCACCGCGCTGCTGGACGGGCGCTTCATCGTCGGCGACGACGCCCTGTTCGCCGATTTCCATGCCCGCTTCCGCGCCGCCTGCCAGGAGTCCGGCGCCGCCGAGTTCATCGCCGCCAAGCAGGCCGAGCGCGAGGCCCGCCACCGCCGCTTCGGCGACAGCGCCTTCATGGTGGAACCCAACGTGAAGGAAGGCCGCGGCGGCTTGCGCGACCTGCAAACCCTCTACTGGATCGCCCGCTATTCCTTCGACACCTACACCATGGGCGAGCTCGCCGACGTGGCCGGCGTGCTCTCCTCGGATGAGGCGCGCCACGCGCGCCGGTCGTGGGAGTTCCTGTGGACGCTGCGCTTTCACATGCATTACGTCGCCGGCCGCGCCGAGGAACGGTTGACCTTCGACCTGCAACCGGTGATCGGCGCCCGCATGGGCTACACCCGCCACGGTCGCCAGGACGGGGTGGAACGCTTCATGCGCCACTATTTCCTGACCGCGCGCGAGATCCTGCGCCTGACCCGGATCGTCGAGCCGGCGATCCTGCGCACCGCGCTCGGCCCGCCGGCGGTGGCGGCGGAAACCGACAAGGCGCTGGTGGACGCCGGCTTCGTGCTGGCCGAGGGCCAGCTGCTGCCGTTGCCCGGCCGCGATTTCGATGCCGAGCCGATCCAGATGCTGCGCATCCTCAAGGTGGCGCGCGACCGCGACCTGGCGCTGCATCCGCTGGCGATCCGCTCGCTGATCCGCAACGAACGCGCCGCCGCCGGCCTGCGCGGCAATCCGGAGGCGGCGGATCTGTTCATGGACCTGATGTGCGGCCACCCGCCCGGCCACGGCCGGGAGACCCGCCATCCCGACGGCGCCCGCTGGCTCGCGGTGCTGAACGAGGCCGGCTTCCTCGGCCGCTACCTGCCCGACTGGGGCCGCATCGTCGGGCAGATGCAGTTCGATACCTATCACATCTTCACCGTCGATGAGCATACGATCGAGGCGATCCGGGTGCTCAACACCCTCGAGCGCGGCGAACTGGGGGAGGTGGCGCCGGTGGCCTCGGGCCTGGTCGATCACATCCAGTCGCGCCGCGCGCTCTATCTGGCGATGCTGCTGCACGACATCGCCAAGGGCCGCGGCGGCGATCATTCGCGGCTGGGCGCGGAACTCGCGCTCGAGGTCGGCCCCGCGCTCGGCCTGTCCGCCGAGGAGACCGAGACCGTCTCCTGGCTGGTCCTCTATCACCTGATCTTCAGCGAGACCGCCTTCAAGCGCGACATCGACGATCCCAAGACGATTCTCGACCTGGCCGATACCATCCAGTCGCCGGAACGGCTGCGGCTGCTGCTGATCCTGACGGTCGCGGATATGCGCGCGGTGTCGCGGAAAGTCTGGAACGGCTGGAAGGCCACCCTGCTGCGCGAACTCTATTCGCGTGTGGCCGAGGTGCTGGAAGGCGGGCTCGCCACCACCGAGCGCGACGTGCGGGTGGCGCGCGCGAAGGAGGCGCTGACGGCCCAGCTCTCCGACTGGCCGGATGAGGCGATCGCCGCCTTCACCGCGCTCGGCTACCCGGGCTATTGGCTGTCCTTCGACCCCGAGACCCATGCCCGCCACGCGCGGCTGGTGCGCGACGCCGAGCGCCGCGGCGCGCCGCTCACGGTCCACAGCGAGCCGATGCCGGCCCGCGCGGTGACCGAGGTCACGGTCTATTGCTCCGACCATCCCGGCCTGTTCAGCCGCATCTCCGGGGCGCTGGCGATGGCCGGGGCCTCGATCGTCGATGCCCGCATCCACACCATGACCAACAGCATGGCGCTGGACACGTTCTGGGTGCAGGACGCCGCCGGCGGCATTTTCGACGCGCCGCACCGGCTGGCCCGACTCGCCACCCTGATCGAGCAGGCGCTCTCGGGGCGGATCAGGCTGCATCTGGAAATCCCGAAGCTCGCCTCCAAGCTGCTGCTCGGGCGGCGGATGCGCGCGATCCATGTGCCGCCGCGGGTGGTGATCGACAACCGCGCCTCCAACACCCACACCGTCCTGGAGGTGAACGGGCGCGACCGGCCGGGGCTGCTGCACGACGTGACGGCGGCGATCAGCGAGCAGGGGCTGCAGATCGCCTCCGCCCATGTCACCACCTACGGGGTGCGGGCGGTCGATGTGTTCTACGTCAAGGACGTGTTCGGGCTGAAGATCACGAACGAGACCAAATTGCGCCAGCTGCGGGCCGCGCTGCTGGAAGCGCTCACCCCGCCGGAGGAGGCGCCGGCCGCCCCGGTGC
>DAHWNE010000066.1 GCA_027340195.1 Acetobacteraceae bacterium
GGACGGCGGGCGGGCGGCGGGCGGAGGCCTGGAAATACACCTCGCTGCGGGCGCTGACCGAGGCCCCGCTGGCCGATCTGGCCGGCACCATCACCCCGGAGCTTCCCGCGCCCCTGGCCCCGGCGCGGCTGGTGGTGATCGACGGGCGGTTCCGTCCCGAGCTGTCCACCCTGCCGGATGCCGTCCGCCTGACCGGCTTCGCCGCCGCCCCCACGCTCGATCCGGAGGCCGGCGCGGAGCACAGCGTGCTGGCCGCCCTCAACACGTTGTTCGCCGCCGACGGGGTGAGCCTCACCGTCGCCCCCGGCATCGATGCCGGGACGGTGGAGCTGCTCAGCCTGACCACCCCCGGCCAGGCCGCGCATCCGCGCCACGCCGTCACCCTGGGCGAGGGCGCGCGGCTGACCCTGATCGAGACCATCGCCGGCACCGGACGCGCGCTGCACAACCCGCTGAGCGTGATCCGCCTCGCCCCGGGCGCGGTCCTGACCCATCCGCGGGTGCAAACTGAATCCATCGCGGCGTTCCACCTCGCCCGCATCGTCGCCATCCTGGCCGCGGACGCCGCCTATCACGGCTTCACCCTGACCGCCGGCGCCGCCCTCGCGCGCACCGAGCTCCACATCACCCTCGCCGGCCCCGGCGCCATGGCGGAGGCCTCCGCCGCGCTGCTGCTGTCCGGCACCCGCCATGCCGACCTCGCCAGCGTGATCCGTCACGCGGCGCCGGGCGGCGGCTCCCGCCAACTGGTCCGCGGCGTGCTGACCGGGGCCGCCCGCGGGGTGTTCCAGGGCCGCATCGAGGTCGCCCGGGACGCGCAGAAGACCGACGGCTACCAGATGAGCCAGGCGCTGCTGCTGTCCGACGGCGCGGAAATGGATGTGAAGCCGGAGCTCGAGATTTTCGCCGACGACGTGAAATGCAGCCACGGCGCCACCGTCGGCGCGCTGGATCCCGACCAGCTGTTCTACCTCCGCGCCCGCGGCATCCCCGCGCCGGACGCGCGGGCGATGCTGGTGCGGGCGTTTCTCGACGATCAGCTTGACGCCGTGCCCGATGCCGCCGCCCGGGCGGCGATGGAAGCGGCGGTCGCCTCCTGGTGGGAGGGGCACGGCGCATGAACGACGCTCCATACCCGCTCGACCTCGCCGCCATCCGCGCCGATTTCCCGATCCTGGCGCGGACGGTGCGCGGCAAGCCGCTGGTGTTCCTCGACAGCGCCGCCTCGGCGCAGAAGCCGCGCGCGGTGATCCGGGCGATGACCGAGGCGATGGAAACCCAGTACGCCAACGTCCATCGCGGCCTGCACTGGATGAGCGAGCGCACCACCGAGGCCTACGAGGCCGCCCGCGACGCCGCCGCCCAGCTGATGAACGCGCCCGACCGGCACGAGATCGTGTTCGTGCGCAACTCCACCGAGGCGCTGAACCTGGTCGCCCATAGCTACGGCCGCCATCTGCTGCGCCCCGGCCAGGCGGTGGTGATCTCGGCGATGGAGCATCACTCCAACATCATCCCCTGGCAGCTGCTGCGCGACGAGCGGGGGATCGAGCTGCGGGTGGCGCCGATCACCGATGCCGGCGAGCTCGATATGGCGGCGCTGGAGGCGCTGCTGGCCGACGGCAAGGTGGGGCTGGTCTCGATCACCCATATGTCGAACGTGCTGGGGACCTATACCAACCCGGCCCGCATCGCCGCGCTGGCCCATGCCCATGGGGCGCTGGCGATGTTCGACGGCTCGCAGGCGATCGTGCATCGCGCCGTCGATGTGCAGGCGATGGGGGCCGATTTCTACGCCTGGACCGGCCACAAGCTCTATGGCCCCACCGGCATCGGCGTGCTGTGGGCGCGGCGCGAATTGCTGGAGGCGATGCCGCCGTTCCTGGGCGGGGGCGAGATGATCTCCTCGGTCACCTACGAGCGCTCCACCTGGGCCGCGGTGCCGCACAAATTCGAGGCGGGCACGCCGGCGATCCTGGAAGGTATCGGCCTCAAGGCGGCCATCGATTACGTCCGCGCCATCGGCTATCCGGCGATCGCGGCGCATGAGGCGGCGCTGACCGAACACGCGCTGGCGCGGCTGGCCGAGATTCCCGGCCTCACGGTGCTGGGGGCGGCGCAGGATCGCGGCGGGGTGGTCTCCTTCACCCTCGATCGCGCCCATGCCCACGACATCGCCACCCTGCTCGACCGTTTCGGCATCGCCGTGCGCGCCGGGCATCACTGCGCCGAGCCGCTGATGCATCGCTTCGGGGTGGAAAGCACCGCGCGGGCGAGCTTCGGCCTCTACACCACGACGGGCGAGATCGACGCGCTGGCCGAGGCGCTGCTGCGGGTCAGGGAGTTCTTCGCATGAGCGACACGCTGGGCGATCTGCGCGACCTCTACCAGGACCTGATCCTGGACCACAGCCGCCACCCGCGCCACGGCAAGCGGCTGGCCGCCTTCGACGCCTCGGCCAAGGGGGACAACCCGATGTGCGGGGACCGGGTGGAAGTGTTCGTCCGCCGCAACCCCGACGGGACCATCGCCGAGACCGGGTTCGAGGCGCGCGGCTGCGCGATCTCCGTCGCCGCGGCCGATCTGATGGCCGAGACCGTGGCCGGCCGCACGCCGGCCGACACGCGCGCCCTGTTCGCGGCCTTCCGCGCGCTGGTGCGCAGCGGCGCCTGCCCGGACTGCCCGCCGGGGATCGCGGCGCCGCTCGAACGACTGGCGCCGCTGGCGGGGGTTCACGAATACCCCTCGCGGGTGAAATGCGCGACCCTGCCCTGGCACGCGCTGATCGCCGCGCTGGACGGAAGCAAGGAGGCGAGCAGTGAATGACCCCACGCCCGTCGCCCACGGCGCCTGGACGCCCGCCGGCGAGACCCCGCCCGTTCCCGACGAATCCCGCATCATCGATGCCATCGGCACCGTGTACGACCCGGAAATCCCGGTGAACATCTACGAACTCGGCCTGATCTACGCGATCGAGCTCGGCGAGGCGGGCCAGGTGCGGATCGAGATGACGCTGACTGCCCCGGGCTGCCCCAGCGCCCAGGAACTGCCCGAGCAGGTGCGCGAGGCGGTCCTCGCCGTCCCCGGCGTCGGCGACGTCACCGTGGAGACCGTGTGGGACCCGCCCTGGGACCCGTCGCGCATGAGCGAGGAAGCCCGCCTGCAACTCAACATGTTCTGAGCCCCATCCGATGAGCACCACCACCACCACCCGCCGTCCTGTCCGCGAACTGCCGCCGCTGATGACCCTGACCGAGGCCGCCGCCACCCGGCT
>DAHWNE010000374.1 GCA_027340195.1 Acetobacteraceae bacterium
CCCGCCCGCCCCAGCCGGTCACCAGGTCCCCGCCGACCACTTGGTCCAGCGTGTAATCCGAGCCTTTCACCAGCACATCCGGACGCAGCGCGCGGATCAGCGCCAGCGGCGTGTCCTCGTCGAAGCTGGTGACCAGATCCACGGGGGCCAGCGAGGCCATCACCGTCGCCCGCGCCGCTTCCGACTGCACCGGCCGGGTCGGCCCCTTCAGCCGCCGCACCGAGGCATCGGAATTCAGCGCCACCACCAGCCGGTCGCAGGCCGCCCGTGCCTCGCGCAGCAGCCGCACATGGCCGGGATGGATCAGGTCGAAGCAGCCATTGGCGAAGCCCACCCGCAGCCCGCGCGCGCGCCAGGCGGCAACCCGCGCGGCGGCATCCGGGCCGGCGACGATCTTGTCCTCCTCGGCCAACACGTCCTCGAGATGCAGCGCGCCCAGCAACTCCGCCGCCGCCACGGTGGCGGTACCGCGTTTCGCCACCGCCAGCCCGGCGGCGAGATTGGCCAGCCGCGCCGCCTCCGCCAAGGTCGCGCCGGCGCCCAGCGCCGCGGCCAGGGTCGCCACCACGGTATCGCCAGCGCCCGAGACATCGGCGACCTCGCGGGCACGCGCGGGGAGGAACAGCGCCGGCCCGTCGCGCCCGAGCAGCGCCATGCCGCGCTCGGAGCGGGTGACCAGCACCGCCGTTCCCTCGGTGGCCGCCAGCGCGGCGGCGGCGGCTTCGGCCACCGCGGCATCGTCGGGCAGCGGCCGTCCCGCGGCGGCGGCCAATTCCGCCTCGTTCGGGGTGAGCACGGAAACGCCCCGGTAGGCGCGAAAATCGGCCCGCTTCGGATCCGCCACCACCTGCCGCCCGGCCCGTGCGGCAGCCTCGAGCGCGTGCGCCAGCACCGGGTCCGACAGCACCCCCTTGGCGTAGTCGGACAGCACCAGCACCGTCGCCTCGGCCAGCGCGGCCTCGATCGCCGCGCACAGGGCGGCGGTGGCCTCGGGGCCGGCCGGGTCGGTCTGTTCCTCGTCGAGCCGCAACAGCTGATGCGCCCCGGACAGGAACCGGGTCTTGACCGAGGTCACCCGCTCCGCCCGCTCGATCAACACGGGGCGGATCAGCGGGCGCGCGGCGAGCAGCCGGCGCAGCTCCGCCGCCCCCGGGTCCGGCCCCACCAGCCCGATCAGCGTGACCTCGGCGCCGAGCGCGGCGATATTGGCGGCCACATTGGCGGCCCCACCCAGCACGGCGTGGCGCGCGGAGGGACGCAGCACCGGGATCGGCGCCTCCGGCGACAGCCGCGCGGCATGGCCGGCGACGTAGCGGTCGAGGATGAGATCGCCCAGCACGGCGACGCGGGCGGCGGGAAAGCGCCCGACCAGCGGGGCGAGCGGAGCATCGTCGGCAGGCGACATGAGGGATCCGGGCAATGGTTCCAGCACCCTATATCACACCCCCTATCGCGCGCGCCGCACCGATGATAGCTGTGGCGCGAAGGCGCCGATCAACGGCCGCCGCGCATATTCGGGGGGAGGCGGCGTGGATCTGTCGCTCGGTCTGTTCGGCAACGCCATCGTTTCGGGGCTGCTGCTGGGGGGGTTCTATGCCGCGGTGACGATCGGCATCTCGATCTCGTTCGGGATGCTGGATATCGCCAATATCGCGCATCCGGCCTTCATCGTGCTCGGCTCCTACGGGGCGTGGTACGCCAATTCCCGGTTCGGGGTCGATCCGCTGATCGCCTCGGTGGTGCTGATGCCGGCATTCTATTTGCTGGGTGCCGGAATCTATCAGCTCTATTATCACGCATTCGAACGACGGGGCGACGCCAGCCTGCGCGGTCTCGCGTTCTTCTTCGGCCTGCTGTTCATCACCGAGGTGGGGCTGATCCTGGTTTTCGGCGTGGACTACCGGCTGGTGCGGGCGCCCTATATCGGCCCCAGCCTCTATCTCGGCGCGCTCGAATTCCCGCTGCGGCTGCTGGTGCCGTTCCTGGCCTCGCTGGCGATGGTCGGGCTGCTGTGGCTCTATCTCTCCCGCAGCTTCACCGGCCGGGCGATCCTGGCGGTCGCGCAGGATGCCGAGGCGCTGCGCATCTTGGGCGCCGATCCGGTGCGCATCAAACGGATCGCCTTCGCGCTGTCGATCGCCACCACCTCGCTCGCCGGCGCCATTCTGATCGTGATCCAGCCGGTCGAGCCGTCGATCGGGCGCGACTATATCGGTCGGGTCTTCGCCATCGCCGTCCTGGGCGGCCTCGGCAGCTTCGCCGGCACCGTGGTGGCGGCGATCCTCCTGGGCATCATGGAGAGCCTGACCGCGACCTTCTACGGTCCTTCCTGGTCGCCGGCGATCGCGTTCGGGTTCCTGCTGCTGGCGCTGGCGGTGAAGCCCTCCGGCATGTTCGGACGCTAGGGCGATGCGCGGCTGGACCTTTCTGCTGCTGGCAGTGCTGGTGGCGGGCGCGGTGTACGCGGCGGCCGCGGCGGTGAACAATGGCTACGTGTTCTTCGCCGGCTACGTGGTGCTGCAATACGTGGTGCTGGCCACCGCGTGGAACCTGCTGGGCGGCTACACCGGCTATGTCAATTTCGGCGTCGCCGGCTTCTTCGCGCTGGCCGCCTACGGCACGGTGGCGATCGAGAAGCTGGCGCCGCTGCCGCTGCCGGCGGTGATCCTGGCCGGCGGCGCCATCTCCGGCCTGCTCGGCCTCGGCATGGGCTATCTCACGCTGCGGCTGCGCGGGGTGTTCTTCTCCATCGCCACCCTGGCGATGGCGGTGGTGGCGCAGACCTTCGTCGTGAACTGGAACTTCGTCGGCGGCTCGGCCGGCGCCTTCGTCATCCGCCCGCAATTCACCGCCTGGTTCCATATCGACTACATTCATTACCTGTTCCTGCTGATGCTGGTCCTGTGCGTGATCGTGCTGGCCACCGCGCGGCTGATCGAGCGCTCCCGCCTCGGCGACGGGTTCGCCGCCATCCGCGATGACGAACTCGCCGCCGAGGCCGCGGGCGTGCCCACCCTTCGCCTCAAGCTGATCGCCACCGCCCTGTCGGGCGCGTTCATGGGCATGGCCGGCGCGCCGCTGCCCTATTACGTGACCTATCTCGACCCGCCCTCGGCGTTCAGCCTGTCCTACGCGGTCAATACCATCGCCATGCCGCTGATCGGCGGCACCGCCGCCTGGCCAGGGCCGCTGATCGGGGCGCTGTTGCTCGCGACGCTGCAACAGCTGGTCACGGTCACCATCTCCTCGGCGGTCAACCTGCTGATCGTCGGGCTGATGCTGGTGGGCTTCATCATCATCGCCCCGCGCGGCATCATCGGCTGGTTCGGCATCGGCGAGGGGAAGCTGCGCAGGAGGAAACGCCGATGACCCCGCCGCTGCTGGATGTCGCGGGCCTGGGCAAGCGCTTCGGCGGCTTCGTGGCGCTGGAGGCGATCGACCTTCAGGTCGCGTCAGGCGAGCGGGTCGGGCTGATCGGCCCCAACGGCTCCGGCAAGAGCACGCTGGTCAACTGCCTGTCCGGCACCCTGCGCAACGAGACCGGACAGGTCCGCTTCGCCGGGCAGCGGCTGGACGGGATGGCCGCGCATCAGCGCACCCGGCTCGGCCTCGCCCGCAGCTTCCAGCTGCCGCGCCCGTTCCGGAGCCTGACGGTGGCGGAGAACCTGCAGATCCCGATCGAATACGTGGTCCATGCGCGCGGCGAGGGGCGGGTGGACGTGCCGGCGCGCTGCGCCGAGCTGCTCGATCTGGTGGGCCTTGCCGGCCGCGGCGAGGAACTGCCCACGGGCCTGACCCAGGTGGAGATGCGCAAGCTGGAACTGGCCCGCGCCATGGCCGCCGAACCGCGGCTGCTGATCGCCGACGAGGCGATGGCCGGGCTGTCGCATCAGGAGGTGGACGACATCCTGGCCCTGCTCCTGGCGCTCAACGACCGCGGCGTGACCATCATCATGATCGAACACATCATGCGCGCCGTGATGGGCTTCAGCCAGCGGCTGGTGGTGCTGGTGGCCGGGCGCAAGATCGCCGACGGCGACCCGGAGGAGGTCATCCGCAACCCCGAAGTGGAGCGCGCGTATCTTGGCGAGTAGCCTCACCCTCTCCGGCGTGACCGCCGGCTATGGCGCGGTGCACGTGCTCGAGGACGTCTCGATCGCCGTCCCGGCGGGTGCCACCGTGGCGCTGCTGGGCACCAACGGCAACGGCAAGAGCACGCTGATGAAATGCGTGATGGGGCTGGTGCGCCCCTCGGCCGGGTCGATCGTCGCCGAGATCGACGGGGTCCGCCACGAGCTGGTCGGCCGGTCCACCGAGGCGATCGTGGCGCTGGGCATCGGCTTCGTCCCGGAGGGCCGCCGCCTGTTCCCCAAGCTGACGGTGACCGAGAATCTGATGCTGGGCGCGTTCCGCGCCGCCGCCCGGCCCGAGATCGCGCGCAACCTCGACTTCTGCTTCGAGACCTTCCCCCGCCTGCGCGAGCGTGCCGGCCAGCTCGCCGGCTCGATGAGCGGGGGCGAGCAGCAGATGGTGGCGCTGGCGCGCGCGCTGATGTCGGCGCCGCGGATCCTGCTGATCGACGAGCCTTCGGTGGGGCTGGCGCCGGTGCTGGTGCGCCGGACCATCGACAAGATCCGCGAACTCAAGGACAGCCGCCAGCTGACCGTGCTGATGGCCGAGCAGAACTTCACCCAGGCGATCCGCATCGCCGACCAGGGCTATGTGATCGTCCACGGGCGGATCGCCTTCGAGGGCGCCTCGGCCGAGGCGCTCAACAACAACGAGCTGATCCGGAAGTTCTATCTCGGGATGTGAGGCGCCGCCTCAGCGGGGCGCGGCCAGCTCTGCCTCCGGCGCCTTCGCGACCACCACCATCGCCGGGCGCAGCAACCGACCGTGCAGCATCCAGGCCGGGGTCCAGGCTTGCAGCACCGTGCCGGGCGGATGCAGCAGGCTCTCCTGCTCGGCCATCGCCTGGTGGAAATTCGGGTCGAAGGGCTGGCCGGTCGGGTCCTCCCGCTTCACCCCGTTGCGTTCCAGGGTGGCGAGGAAGGCGCGTTCCACCCCCTCGATCCCCTCGCGCAGCTTCGCCACCAGCTCGGGGGTGTCGGGGCCGGGGGCCGGCAGGGCCTCGATGCCGCGACGCAGATTGTCCGCCGCCTCGGTCACGTCGGCGGCGAATTTCTGCACCGCGTACTGGCGCGCCTCCTCAACCTCGCGCCGGGCGCGGGCGCGGGTGTTGGCCATCTCGGCCTCGGCGCGCATCCAGCGGTCCTTGAAATCAGCCGATTCGGCTTCCAGGGCAGCGATGCGGGCGGCGGCGGCCTCCATGACCGCCTCCGGCGTGTCGGGCGCCGGCGCGGCGGCCGGGTCCGGGATTTCGTTCGGTTCGTTCATCATGGCCCCGAGTTAGGGCGGCGCGGGCGGCCAGACAAGCGGGGGCCGGCCGGGATCCGCCCTCCGCGCCTTCTGTCGGCCGTCATCGACACGTCACATGACCGGGCGGCGGCGGCAGGCTACAGCGCGCGGCATGACCCTGACCCGTCGCCGCCTGCTCGCCGCCGCCGCGTTGGCCCCCCTGCCCGCCGCCGCTGCCCCGCCCCCCGCGGGGTTCTTCCTGATCGGCGACTGGGGCCGTCGCGGCACCCACCACCAGCGCGCCGTCGCCGCCACCATGGCCACCGCCGCCGCCGCGCGCGACCCGCGCTGGATCATCTCGGCCGGAGACAATTTCTACGAAGACGGCGTCACCGGCATCGATGACCCGCAGTGGCGTCAGAGCTACGAGGACATCTATCACCAGCCCGCGTTGCAACGCCCCTGGCCGGTGGTGCTGGGCAATCACGACTACCGCGGCAACGTCGCGGCGCAGATCGCCTATTCCGCCCGCTCCGTCCGCTGGCAGCTGCCGGCGCGGTACTATCCGCGGCACCTGCCGCTGGGGGACGGAACCGCCGCGGCGCTGTTCTTCCTCGACACCTCGCCCTTCATCCGCAAATACCTGGGCACCACCACCCGCATCGCCGGGCAGGACCCGGCGGCGCAGCTGGCCTGGCTGCGCCAGAGTCTCGCCGCCAGCAGCGCGCGCTGGAAGATCGTGATCGGCCACCATCCGGTGTACACCGCCCGCGGCGGGCCGGGCCACGACCAGCCGGATCTGATCGCGGCGCTGGCCCCGGTGCTGCGCGCCGGCGGCGTGTGCGCCTATCTTAACGGCCACGACCACACCATGCAGTTCACCGCCCGCGACGGCACCGCCTTCATCACCTGCGGCACCGGATCGAAGATCAACCCGATCGGCCCGGCCCGCCGCCCCGGCTTCGTCGCCTCCGCCCATGGCTTCCTGGCCGCCCGGTTCCAGCCCGGCGGGCTGCGAATCGCGTTCGTGGATATCACCGGCCGCGAGCGCTTCGCCCGGGTGCTGGCGGGAGGTTGACCCGCAGCACCAGGCCCCGCACAAGGTCCCGCCACCATCCGGGCCCTTTCCATGCGCCAAGCCGCCTTCGAGGACCTCGCCCTCGGCCAGACCGCGAGCCTCGGCAAGACCATCACCGAGGCCGACATCCTGCTGTTCGCCGCCGTCTCCACCGACACCAACCCGGTGCACATCAACGCCGAGGCGGCCAAGGCCTCGATCTTCGGCGAGCGGATCGCGCACGGGATGCTCTCGGCCGGCCTCATCAGCGCGGTGCTGGGCACGCAACTGCCCGGCGCCGGCACCATCTATCTGGGCCAGAGCCTGCGCTTCCGCGCCCCGGTGAAGCCGGGCGACACCGTCATCGCCACCGTCGAGGTCACCGCGCTGGACCCGGCCAAGAAGCGGGCCACGCTGAAGACCACCTGCACCGTCGCCGGCAAGCCGGTGATCGAGGGCGAGGCGCAGGTGCAGGTGCCGGCGCGCGGCTGATGCGAATCGTCTCCGACTGGCGCGACCTGCCGCGGGAGGCACGCGGCGCCAGCGTGGCGCTGGGCAATTTCGACGGGGTGCATCGCGGCCACGCCGCCGTGATCGCCGCCGCACGCGCCGCAAGGCCCGACGCAAAGCTGGCGGTGCTGACCTTCGAGCCGCATCCGCGCGAAGTGTTCCGCCCCGACGACCCGCCGTTCCGCCTGACCCTGTCGGCCGAGCGGGCCGACGCGCTGGCCGCGCTCGGCGTGGATCTGCTCTACGAGCTGCCGTTCTCCGACGCCTTCAGCCAGATGAGCGCGGAGGCGTTCGTCGCCGCGGTGCTGCACCAGGGCATCGGCGCCCGCCACCTGACGGCGGGGCGGGATTTCGCCTTCGGCCATCGCAAGGGCGGGGACGCGGCGTTCCTGTCCACCCAGGCCGCGGCGCTGGGCATCGGCGTCACCCTGGTGCCGCCGGTGACGGATGCCGAGGGGCCGCTGTCGTCCTCGCGCATCCGCCGGGCGCTGACCGAGGGCTACCCCGAGCGCGCGGCCGAGGAGCTGGGCCGGCCCTGGGCGATCCGCGGCGTGGTGGCGCATGGCGACGCGCGCGGGCGGACGATCGGGTTTCCGACCGCGAACATCGCGCTGGGGCGGCATCTGGAGCCGGCGCGCGGGGTGTATGCGGTGAGCGTGCGGCTGGCCGACGGGCGGGTGCGCGGGGGGGCGGCCAATATCGGCCGGCGGCCGACGGTGAATGCCGGGCCGGAAAGCCGGCTGGAGGCGCATCTGTTCGATTTCGACGGCGATCTCTACGGCCAGGAGCTGACGGTGGGGTTGATTTCCTACCTGCGCCCGGAGATCCGGTTTTCGGGGCTGGAGGCGCTGCGGGCGCAGATCGCGGCGGATGCGGCGCAGGCACGGGCGGTGCTGGAGGGGCGAGGATAAGGCGGCCCCTGGCATGTCGTTTTAGTCCGGGCGAAGCTGGCACGGCCCCGATTCGCCCTCCCCCGGCCGCAGCCAATCCTCGGCCAGAGCTGGCTCCGCCAGCATCAACGCGTCACCGCCGCCCGGCAATAGGGTCGGAAGCGCCCTGCCGGCCGGCAACCTGCCGATCGGGTCCAGCGGATGCACGTTACCGGCAGCGTCGATTGCGACGGCAATCGTTTGCGTGGTCGTCTCTTGTTGTCTC
>DAHWNE010000093.1 GCA_027340195.1 Acetobacteraceae bacterium
TGAGAGCTTGTGAAGGAATGCCCGCCGGCGGCCGACGCCTGCCGGTATGCCCGGGTTCCGCGGGAATCCGGGTATGCCGCGCGCACGGTTGGCGTGGTCGCCGCGCGCAAAACCGGACGATACCGGTCTTCCGGAGGAAGACGGGCATATGCCCTGTCTCCGAGGGAATGGCGCGCGGGGTTGAGGGAGCGCCGCGCGCCAGGTCAAGACGTGTCGTCGGGAGGCGGATGGCAGCACTGCCGATTTCGGTTGGCGCCGGCCCGCGCGCGGTCCTATGTTGCACCCGCGAATTACCCTTCGGTCTGGCCCATGCCCCCTGCCCACTGGCCGCTCAGCTCCAGCCCTGCGCCGCCCCCCTGGCCGATGCCCACGGTGCCCACGGCCATGGCACGGGGCTTTCGCTGCCGCTGCCCCGCCTGCGGCCAGGGGCCGGTGTTCCAAGGTTTTCTCCGTGTCGTCCCGGTCTGCGGGCATTGCGCGGCGCCGCTGGGCCAGGCGCGAGCCGACGACGCCCCGCCCTATTTCACCATCGTCATCGTCGGCCACATCGTGGTGGCCCTGCTGGTGCTGGTGCAGCGCGGCTGGAACCCCTCCAGCGCGACGATGACGGCAATCTTCCTGCCGCTCACCCTGGTGCTCGCGCTCGCCCTGCTACGACCGATCAAGGGCGCCACCGTCGGGGTGATGCTGACCATGGGGCTGACGAAACCGGCCCCCACGCCCGGATGACCGCGGCCCTGGCCGTCCTGGCCGACCATCGCCTGATCCGCGTCGCCCTGACCGGGGAGGCGCTGTCCCGGCTCTCCCCGCTGCTCGAGGCCGACCGGGCGCAGGCGGTGGCCGACCTCGCGGCCGAGAACCGCTTCGCCCCGGTGCTCCCGGCCGCCGCGTCCGGCCCGTTCGTGCTGCATTTGTCGATCCTGGACGGGCGGCTGATCTTCGACATCCGCGACGAGGCGGAGGTCCCGCTGCTCGCGGTCGGTCTGGCGCTCGGCCCGTTCCGCGCGCTGGTCAAGGATTATCAGCTGCTGGTGGAGAGCTACGCCACCGCGATCGCCGAAGGGCGGGAGGCGCGCATCCAGGCGATCGACATGGGCCGGCGCGGGTTGCATGACGAAGGCGCGCGGCTGCTCGCGGCCCGGCTTGCCGGCAAAATCGTAATTGATTTTCCCACCGCGCGGCGGCTGTTCACCCTGGTCTGCGTGCTGCACCAGCGCGGGTAGGGGGTCGCGCGAGCCTTGCAGGGGCTTGCGGAGCCGTTTCCCTCCGCGACACATTCCCCGCCCCGAGGCCTAACCTGACACCAAATGCGCATGACCGACTCCCCGACCCCGGCGCCTGCTCTGGTCTATCGGAAGAGCAACAAGCACTGCGAGCCGGTCACGGCTCAGAAGCCCGGGACCAAATGCCCGCTTTGGAGCGAGGCACGCGCCCAGGACCTGCTCAACGAGAGTGTCGAGATGGGCGCCAAGCGGGTTGCGACCCGGAACGGCCTCGCATTCGTGGCGCAAGACACGAATGACGGATCGTGGCATGGGTATCCGGAGTCGTGGGACAAGATCGACGCGGCGATCCAAACCCGCTGGCTTGATGAAGGCCGGATCAAGCGGCGCCACCTGCGGCAATGGTTCAGCCGGGAGGATATTCGCAATGCGTGGAGGGAGCTTAGCGATGCCGAATGAGGGAGGGTTCCGCCGGTTCGGTCAACCCGACCACTTCGCGCTCGACCTGCGCCTTCTGCCCGACCCCGATGGCGATGCTGTCGCGCCGGCTGCCTCAGTTGGCTCCTGGGGGCAATGGCGGCTCTGGGTGCGCGGCATCAACCTGACTGAGCATCGGCTCAGCCTGGCATCGGGTCAGGTTGTGCGACAGGAGCATGTGACTTGGTATCTGGCCCCTCTACTGCGCTGGCTCGCTGCGGTCTGGACGCCGCTGCTGCACGAGGAGCGCTTGCCAAGCCTGGCCCGTCGGGCCACCGACGCCCGCGCCGCCTATCTCTCGGTTGCCAGCACTCAGATGGACAACCCCGGGGTGTTCGCGCCCTGGCAGGACTGGGCCGCCCGCCACGGGCTGCGCTGGGCGGCCGAAGGCGGGCTGGTTCCCGATGTGTTCCTAAGACGGCTCGGGGACGATATTGAGATCAGCTGGGGCGACCGCTGGCAGCCCGGCGGTGAAGCCGCTGAGTATGTGATCGAGCCGGGGGTTGCCCATTGCGACGTAGCGGAGGTGGCCGCGGCCCTGGACGACCTTTTGGTATGGGCAGTGAAGGAACAGGCTTGGCGTGCCCACGCCTGGCATCAGCCGATGCGTCGCAGGGTGGCTGCACGTCCGCAACAGGGTGCCTCAGATACACCCCTGGCCTGGTATCTGGATGGCAAGCCGCGCCCAGGTCGGCTGACAAGGCTGTTCCGGGAGGGCGCAAGGCGCTTCGGGGCAAAAGGCCGGTTTCTTCTACACCCGTCCTTCGCCGCACACGCGATGACGCGGCTCTCGCCGGCGGCGGCAATGTTCGGAGCATTGTCTCCCAGAATTTCGGATGATGCGGCGGTCCGGTTGCTGGCGGTGGCTGCCTCCAGCCGGGACACGGCCAATATCAAGCGGCCCATTGAGCAATATGTCCGCAACAGCCCCGCCTGGCGTGCGACCGAGCCTTGGGCGGACGGCTATCAACTGGCACTCGACCTTCTTGATGATGTGGACGCGACGGACAGGTCTGGTCCATTCGATCTCGATGCGTTGCTTGAACAATGGCAGGTCGTCCGCAAGGATGAGACTCTCGAGCAGGACGGTCCTTTGGGTGTCGCGCTCGCCGGACCGGGTCTCGTCCCTACGATCGTGGTCAATATCGACCACGCAA
>DAHWNE010000099.1 GCA_027340195.1 Acetobacteraceae bacterium
TGCCGGGGCGGAGGTCACCCTCAAGCTCGACAATCTCCAGGTGACCGGCGCGTTCAAGGAGCGCGGCGCGGCCAACCGGCTGGCGCTGCTGTCGACGGCTGAGCGCGCGAGCGGCGTGATCGCGATGTCGGCCGGCAACCACGCCCAGGCGGTGGCGCGTCATGCCCAGCTGCTGGGGGTGGCGGCGACCATCGTCATGCCCAGCACCACCCCCGCCACCAAGGTGACCCGCACCGCGTCCTGGGGGGCGGAGGTGGTGCTGCACGGCACCACCCTGGCCGAAGCCGCGGCCCACGCCCATGCGCTGGCCGCCCAGCGCGGCCTGGTGTTCATCCACCCGTATGACGACCCGGCGGTGATGGCCGGGCAAGGCACGCTGGCGCTGGAATTGCTGGACGACGCGCCCGGGATCGACACGCTGGTCGTTCCGGTGGGCGGCGGCGGCCTGCTGGCCGGCTGCGCGGTCGCCGCGCGCGGTCGCCAGCCCGGCATCGCCGTCTTCGGGGTGGAGGTGGAGGGCTACGCCGCCATGGCGCAGCGCCTGGCCGGCGAACCGGTCGTGGTCGGCGGCCCGACCATCGCCGAAGGCATCGCGGTGCGCGACGTGGGCGAGGCGCCGCTGGCGGTGCTGCGCGCGCTCGGGATCGAAATCCTGGTGGTGCCGGAGCGGGCGATCGAACAGGCGATCGGGCTGCTGGCCGAAGGCGCGAAGCAGGTGGCGGAGGGCGCCGGTGCGGCGGCGCTCGCCGCGCTGCTCGCGTTCCCGGATCGCTTTGCCGGGCGGCGCGTCGGCCTGCCGGTCTGCGGGGGGAATATCGACGCCCGCATCCTCTCCAACGTGTTGCTGCGCTGCCTGCTGCGCGACGGGCGGCTGTTGCGGCTGCATATGCAGATCCCGGATCGGCCCGGGGTGCTGGCCGATATCGCCGGGCGCATCGGCGGATCGGGCGGCAACATCATCGAGGTCTCGCACCAGCGCCTGTTCGCCGCCTCCTCGGTGCAGGCAGCCGAGCTCGAGGTGATGGTGGAAGCGCGCGACCCGGCCCATGCCGAGGCGATCACCGCCGCGCTCGGCGAGATCTACGTGGTGCGGCGGGTATAGGCCCGGCTACACCGAGAAATATTTCGCGCGCGGGTTGAGAATGACCAGCGCCGAGGTCGATTGCTCGGGGTCCAGCTGGAACTCGTCGGTCAGGCTGACGCCGATCCGTCCGGCGTCGAGCAGTTTCAGGATCGGCACCTGGTCCTCGAGCTTCGGGCAGGCCGGGTAGCCGAACGAATAGCGCGAGCCGCGATAGCCCTGCGCCAGCATTTTCTCCATCTCGCGGTCGTCCTCGGCGGCGAAGCCCAGTTCGGCGCGGATGCGCTTGTGGACGTATTCCGCCATCGCCTCCGCCATCTCCACCGACAGCCCGTGCAGGTAGAGGTAGTCCTGGTAGCGGTTGTCCTCGAACCAAGCGCGGGTGACCTCGGAGGCGCGGGCGCCCATGGTGACCATCTGCAAGCCCACCACGTCGCGTTCCCCGGCATCGATGTCGCGGACGAAATCGGCGATGCACTCGCCATCCTCGCGCGGCTGGCGCGGCAGCGAGAAGCGGGCGACTTCGGTGGTGCCGTCGGTGTCGAACAGGATCAGGTCGTTGCCCTGGCCGGCGGCCTTCCAGTAGCCATAGACCGCCTGCGGGGCGAGCACCTGCTCCGCCTCGGCCAGCTCCAGCATCCGGCGCAGCACCGGGCGCAGCTCCTGGCGGGCCCAGCCGAGGAAATCCTCGAGCGAACGCCCTTGTTTGCGAAACCCCCATTGGAATTGATAGAGCGAGCGTTCGTTGATGAACGGCACCAATGCCCGCACCGGCGCGGCGATCTGGCGTGGCCCCCAGAACGGCGGCTCCGGCACCGGCGCATCGGCGGTGATCCGACGGCGCCGCGCCGCCACCGCCGCCACGTCCACCGGCCGGAACGCGCGCGCATCGGCCTGGCCCAGGCTGCGCGCGGTGTTGCGCGCCTTGCCCGACCGTTTCGCCGCCACCGCTGCCAGATAGTCGTCGAAGCCGTTGCCGGTGACCTTATCCATCAGGTGCAGCCCGTCGAACGCATCGCGCGCGTAGGCGACACGGCCGCAGGCATAGGCACGGACGCAATCGTCCTCCACATAGCCGCGGGTCAGCGCCGCCCCGCCGAGCAGAACCGGGATTTCTACCCCCTGGCGGGACATCTCCTCGAGATTCTCCCGCATCACCACGGTGGATTTCACCAGCAGCCCGGACATGCCGATGGCATGGGCGCGATGTTCCCGTGCCGCCGTCAGCATGTCGGGCAGCGGCACCTTGATGCCGAGGTTGATGACCCGGTAGCCGTTGTTGGTCAGGATGATATCGACCAGGTTCTTGCCGATATCGTGGACGTCGCCCTTCACCGTGGCGAGCACGATGGTGCCCTTCTCCTGGCCCTCCACCCGTTCCATGAACGGTTCCAGATAGGCGACCGCCGCCTTCATGGTCTCGGCCGATTGCAGAACGAAGGGCAGCTGCATCTTGCCGGCGCCGAACAACGCCCCCACCACCTTCATGCCGTCCAGCAGCACGTTGTTGATGATGTCGAGCGGCGACAGAGATTGCAGCGCAAGGTCGAGCTCCTCGGTCAGCCCCTTGCGGTCGCCGTCGATGATGCGGTCCTTCAGCCTTCCCTCCACCGTCTCCGCGCGCTGCTTCTTGGTGGTGTCGGCGGTCTTGCGGTCGGCGAAAATCTCCAGCAGCCGTTGCAACGGGTCGTAACCCTCGCGGCGGCGGTCGAAAATCAAGTCCTCGGCCACTTGCACTTCCTCCGGCGGGATCTGGTGCAGCGGGCGGATCTTGCTCACATGCACGATCGCCCCGGTCATACCGGCGCGCACCGCGTGATCGAGGAACACCGAGTTCAGCACCGCGCGCGCGGCCGGGTTCAGCCCGAAGCTGATGTTGGAGAGACCCAGGATGATCTGCACCTCGGGGAACTCGGCGCGGATCGCGGCGATCCCTTCCAGCGTCCACTGGCCCAGCTTGCGGTCGTCCTCGTTGCCGGTGGCGATGGTGAAGGTGAGCGGATCGATCAGCAGGTCCGATTGTGGCAGACCGTGACGATCGCAGGCGAATTCAACCAGCCGCCGCGCCACCGCCAGCTTGGCCTCGGCGGTCTTGGCCATGCCGGTCTCGTCGATGGTGAGCGCGATCACCGCCGCCCCGAAGCGGCGCGCCAGCACCAGCCGGTCGGTCGCGTGGCCCTCGCCATCCTCGAAATTGATGGAATTGATGATCGGCTTACCGCCATGCAGCTTCAGCGCCGCCTCGATCACCGGCGTCTCGGTGCTGTCGATCACCAGCGGCGCGTTCACCGAGGCGGTGAAGCGACGCATCACCTCCGACATCTCGCCGAGCTCGTCGCGCCCGACGAAGGCGGTGCAGAGATCGAGCGCGTGCGACCCCTCGCCCAGCTGCTCGCGGCCCATGGCGACGCACCCGTCCCAATCATGCGCCTCCTGCAGGCCGCGCCATTTCTTCGAGCCGTTGGCGTTGCACCGCTCGCCGATGGCGAAGAAGGCGTTCTCCTGACGCAACGGCACCGCCTGATAGAGCGAGGCGACCGACGGCACCCAGACCGGCTTGCGCGCGACCGGGGCCGGACGCGGCGCGCCGCGCCGGCGCAGCATCGCATCCAGCGCCGCGATATGCGCGATATCGGTGCCGCAGCAGCCGCCGATCAGGTTCACCCCGTCCTCGGCGACGAAGCGTTCCAGCCAGCTCGCGAGTTCGGCCGCCCCCAGCGGATAATGGGTGCGGCCATCGACCAGTTCCGGCAGCCCGGCATTCGGCTGCACCGAGATCAGCCCCGGCCAGTTGGCGGAGATCCAGCGCAGATGCTCGGCCATCTCCTGCGGCCCGGTGGCGCAGTTGAGGCCCAGCATCGGCACATCGAGCGCCTGCACCACCGCCGCGGCCGCGGCGATGTCGGGGCCGACCAGCAATGTGCCGGTGGTCTCCACCGTGACCTGCACGAAAGCCGGGGTGTCGGTGCCCGCCTCCGCGCGGGCCCGCTTGGCCCCGTTTACCGCGGCCTTGATCTGCAACGGGTCCTGGCAGGTCTCGATCAGGATCGCGTCCACGCCGCCGGCGATCAGGCCGCGGCATTGCTCGGTCAGCGCGTCCTCCAGCGGATCGTAGGCGATGTTGCCCAGGCTCGGCAGCTTGGTACCCGGGCCGATGCTGCCCAGAACGTAACGGTCGCGCCCGTCGGCGAAGCTCTCCGCCGCCTCGCGGGCGAGTTCGCCGGCGCGACGGTTGATCTCGAAGGCGCGGTCGGCCAGGTCGAACTCGGCCAGGGTCACCGGAGAGGCGCCGAAGCTGTTGGTTTCCACCATATCGGCGCCGGCGGCGAAATAGCCGTGGTGGATCTCGCGCACCAGGTCGGGACGCGACAGGCACAGCACGTCCGTGCAGTTCTCCCGTCCCCAGTAGTCGCGTTCGATATCCAGATGCAGCGCCTGCACCCGCGAGCCCATGCCGCCATCGGCCAGCAGCACACGGTCTTTCAATACGTCGAGCAGATGGGGTCGGGGCATGATCTCGCTCAGGCAGACGCAAGGGCGGCGGCGCGCGCGGTCCAGATCAGGACCGGCAGGCCGCCCGGATGGGTGGGAGCGATCTCGTGCGCGGGCTCGGGGGCCAGCCCGGCCTCCGCCAGCAGGCGGGCGATGTCGGCAGCGGCGAAGCCCTGCCAGCGATGCGCGAACCGCAGCGCGAGATCGGCGCGCCGATGCGCGGCCAGAGCGATCACCACCAGCCGCCCGCCTTGAGTCAGCACCCGTGCGGCCTCGGCCAGCACCCGGGCCGGCGCCTCGGCGTAGTGCAGCACCATCTGCGCCACCACCAGATCGAACCCGGCATCGGCGAACGGCAGGCGATACATGTCGGCGCGGCGCACCGCGGCATTGGCAAGGCCGGCCCGCGCCAGCCGGGCGCGCGCCAGCGCCAGCATGGCGGGGGAGGCATCGATGCCGATCGCCTCGCCCGCGCGCGGGGCGAGCAGTTCCAGCACCCGGCCGGTGCCGGTGCCGATATCCAGCACCCGGGTCACCCCGCCCGGAGGAACCTGCGCGAGCAGAGCCGCCTCCACCGCGGCAGCGGGCAGGTCGAGCGCGCGGGTCTCGTCCCATTCCGCGCCCTGGCGCTGGAAGCTTTCCGAGGCGATGCGGGCCCGCTCGGCCAGCACCCGCGCGGCCTCCCGCCGGTCGGCGGCCAGCACCGGGTCATCCCCGGGCAGCCGGGCCAGCAACTCCCGCACCAGGGAACCGGCAGCGCCGGGGGGGACGGCGAACCAGACATTCGCCCCCTCCCGCTGACGGTCGAGCAGCCCGGCGTCGCAGAGCAGCTTCAGATGGCGCGACAGGCGGGGTTGGGACTGGCCGAGGATCTCGGTGAACTCGGAGACGCAGAAGGCCCCCGACGCGCCGAGCGCCAGCAGGCGCAGCCGGGTCGGTTCGGCGCAGGCGCGCAGGGCGGCGACCAAGGTCTCCATGG
>DAHWNE010000101.1 GCA_027340195.1 Acetobacteraceae bacterium
CGCCGCCGTCGCCTCCGCCGAGACCTCCTGCCAGGTCACGGTTTTCAGGAATTTCCCCACCCACAGCCCGCCGGTGTAGCGCGCCGCCCGCTTGGTCGGCAGCGTGTGGTTGGTGCCGATCACCTTGTCGCCATAGGCGACGTTGGTCTCCGGCCCCAGGAACAGCGCGCCGTAGTTGCGCATCCGTTCCAGGAACCAGCGCGGCCGCCGGGTCAGCACCTGCACGTGCTCCGAGGCGATGCGGTCGGCCTCGGCCAGCAATTCCTCGTCGGTATCGCACAGGATTACCTGGCCGTAGTCGCGCCAGGCCTGGCCGGCCACCGCGCCGGTCGGCAGGCGTTCCAGCTGGCGGGCGATCTCGGCCTCGATCTGCCCGGCGATCCGCGCCGAGCTGGTCAGCAGGATCGCCGGCGAGGTCGGCCCGTGCTCGGCCTGGCCGAGCAGATCGGTCGCGCACATCTCGGCATCCGTGCTGTCGTCGGCGATGATCAGCGTCTCGGTCGGCCCGGCCAGCAGGTCGATGCCGACGCGGCCGAACAATTGCCGCTTCGCCTCCGCCACATAGGCGTTGCCGGGGCCGACCAGCATATCGACCGGGGCGATGGAACCGGTGCCCAGCGCCATCGCCGCCACCGCCTGCACGCCGCCCAGCAGGTAGATCTCGTCGGCGCCGCCCAGCGCCATCGCCGCGATCGTGGCGGCCGGAGCGATGCCGTTCAGCGGCGGGGTGGCGGCGATCACCCGGGGGACGCCCGCGACCTTCGCCGTCACCACCGACATATGCGCCGAGGCCACCATCGGGTAGCGCCCGCCCGGCACGTAGCAGCCGACCGAGGCGACGGGGATGTTGCGGTGGCCGAGCCGCACCCCGGGCAGGGTCTCCACCTCCACGTCCCGCAGCGCCGCGCGTTGGGCCTCGGCGAAGCGGCGCACCTGCGCCTGGGCGAAGCGGATGTCGTCGAGCGCCTGCGCCGGCACGGTGGCGATCAGGGCGTCGATCTCCTCCCGCGTCAGGCGGAATTGCGCCGGCGACCAATTGTCCAGCTTGGCCGAATACTCCCGCACCGCCGCGTCGCCGCGGGCGGCGATGTCGTCCAGCATCCGCTCGACCGTCTCGCGCACCGCGCGGTCGGCGGCGAATTTATCGGCATCCGAGATGCCGGGTTTCAGCACGCGGATCATCGCATCCTCCGTTATTCGCCAGCTTCGGTTATTCGGCCACCCAGCCGCCATCGACCAGCAGCGCGGTCCCGGTGATCATCGCCGCGGCGTCGGAGGCGAGGAACACCACCGCGCCCATCATGTCCTCGGGCTGCGCGAGGCGCCCCAGCTTGATCCGCCGCAGCGTGTCGGCGCGGAACGCCGGGTCCTGGAAGAACGGGCGGGTGAGCGGGGTTTCGGTGAAGGTGGGCCCGATGGTGTTGACCCGGATCCCGTGCGGGGCGAGGTCGATCGCCATCGCCTTGGTCAGCCCCTCCAGCGCGTGCTTGGAGGCGCAATAGACGGTCCGGTTGGCGCCGCCGACATGGCCCATCTGCGAGGAGATGTGGATGATCGACCCGCCCTGGCCGGCCGCCGCCATCGCGCGCGCCGCCTGCTGGGCGATGAAGAACGCCGCGCGCAGGTTGAGCCCCATGATGGCGTCGTAATCCTCGGCGGTGACGTCGAGGAAATGTCGCGGCCGGTTGGTGCCGGCGTTGTTGACCAGGATCCGCACCGGCGGGATTGCCGCCGTGGTGTCGGTCACGTCCAGCACCAGCGCCTCGGCCGCGAGCCCGCGGGCGCGGAGCGCGGCGGCGGCCGCTTCCACCTCGGCCCCGGTGCGGGCGGCCAGGATCACATGGGCGCCGGCCTCGGCCAGCGCGGCGGCGGCGGCCAGCCCGATGCCCCGCCCGGCGCCGGTGACCAGGGCGCGGCGTCCGTCGAGGCGGAGCGAGGGGGTGCGGGGCAGGTCCATCGGCGCAGCATCGCAGACGCCGGTCGCGCCCGCCAGATCGGTCAGTCCGCCGGCCAGAAATCCTCCGCCGTGATCCGCTCGAACGTCCACGGGCAGGTCGCGGGGAAGGTGCTTTCCGGCAGGCCGGTTTCTCCGCCCGCTTCGATGACGGCGTTGCCATAGGCGTACGCGATCGCTTCCGGAAGCCGGGCCTTCAGGCTGGGGTTGTCGGCCAGATGCGCCGCCAGGTCGCGCCGCTGCACGCGGATGGTCGCCCGCCACGACGCGCCGCGACGGCCAGGCTGATATTGCCACTTGAGCAGGTGCAGCAGCAGGACCGTGAGCCGGCTGACCAGCTCCCGCTTTTCGGTCCGGCCCATGCTCTCGATCTCCTCGGCGATGTGTTCGACGTCGGCCTGCGCCAGCTTGCCGGCGCGCAGCAGCCGGGCCTGCTCGTTCGCCCAGGCATGGAAATCGCGCTCGTAGAGTGTCGAATTGCTCATCGGATCACCCGTTTTGCCGGCATCGCTCCCGGTCCCGCCGCTCGGCCAGCATCGCAGACGCCGGCCGCGCCCGCCAGATCGCTGATCCAGATCAGTGCGCGCCGCCGCGGCCGGCCGATATTACCGCGAAGCAATCCCCCGGACCTTCTGTGCTCTTGGGGAGTGGGATACAAACCGCCGAGGAAAGCAACGTGACCGTGGCCAGTCTCGCCTCCGCCCCCATCGCGCCCGCGCGGCGCAACCTGCATCGCTTCGCCAACCCGGGCCGCTTCCTGCGCCTGGCGGGGCGGGTGCTGCCGTGGCTCGCGGCCCCGGGCGTGGTGCTGACCGCCATCGGCATCGTCTGGGGTCTGTTCTTCTCGCCGGCCGACTGGCAGCAGGGCGACGCGGTGCGGATCATGTACATCCATGTGCCCGCCGCCTGGCTCGCCTCGGCGGGCTACGCGGGGCTCGCCGCCTGCTCGGTCGCCTCGCTGGTCTGGCGCCACCCGCTCGCCGATCTGGCGGCGCAGGAGATCGGCCCGCCCGGCGCCGCCTTCACCGCGCTCTGCCTCATCACCGGCAGCCTGTGGGGCAAGCCGATGTGGGGGGCCTGGTGGGTCTGGGACGCTCGGCTGACCTCGGTGCTGGTGCTGTTCTTCCTCTATCTCGGGCACATCACCCTGATCCGCGCCTTCGACAACCCCGAACGCGGCTACCGCGCCGGCGCCATCCTGGCCCTGCTGGGCGCGGTCGATCTCCCGATCATCAAGTTCAGCGTCGATTGGTGGCACACCCTGCACCAGGGCAACACCTTCTCGCTCACCGGCGCGCCGCACATGTACATCACCATGATCTACCCGCTGATCTTCACCACGCTCGGCTTCTCGCTGGTGTTCGCCGCCATCGTCACGGCGCGGCTGCGCGCGGCGGTGATGGAGCGCCGCATCCGTGCCCTGCTGCTGGCGCGGGCCGAGGAGCGCGTGGCATGACCTACCTGCCCTACATCATCCCGTCCTACGCCCTGGGCATCCTGGTGCCCGGCGGGTTCGGGGTGGCCGCCTTCCTCAGGATGCGCCGCGCCGCCCGCCGGCTGGCCGCCATCGACCCCCGCCGTGCCCGCGGGGGAGACGCCCGCGGGAGAGACACCCGCCGGGGAGACGCGTCATGACCCGCAAGCGCCGCCGCCTCTATCTGCTGCTCGCCTGCGGCCTCGGCGTCGGATCGGCCAGC
>DAHWNE010000102.1 GCA_027340195.1 Acetobacteraceae bacterium
CCGGCCGGTGCGGGTTGCTCAACAAGCGCTCCAGCCGGGCCCGGTCGCGCAGCAGCAGGTTGGGTCGCTTGTAGCCGGTGAAGCGGCGGGCGAAGCCCAGGGTGAGAATGTTCGGATCGAGCACGCTTTCCGCCCGCGCCACCACCGGCGCCGCCAGGCCGCGCCCGGTCAGGTGCCGGCGCAGCCGCGCGCGTACCGCGGCCACCAGCCGGGCGCGGGACCGGGCGCGCATCTCCCACAGCGCCGCGTCGTCCACCGCCGCGATCGCGTCCTGCAACGGTTCGGCCATGCGCCGCCACCGCTCCTTGCCGCCGGCGTCGGTGAAGATCGCGTCCGCCTCGGGCGAATCCCACGACGGCATATGCACGCCGTTGGTGACGTGTCCCACCGGCACCTCGCGTTCCGGCCAGCGCGGGAACAGCGACTGGAAGATGCGTCGGCTGACCGCGCCGTGCAGGGCGCTCACACCCAGGCTGACGAAGGAGCCGCGCAGCGCCAGGAACGCCATGTTGAACGGCCCGCCCGGATCGACCCGCGCCAGCGACAGCGCGGTGGCGGCGATGCTGTCGGCCGCCGCCCCCATCGCCGCGTGGCGGTACTGCGCGAGCAGCGCGACCGGATAGCGGTCGAACCCCGCCTCCACCGGCGTATGAGTGGTGAAGACGGTGCCGGCGCGGCTGATCCACAGCGCCTCCTCGAACCCGATGCCCAGCCGCGCCGAAAGGCTGCGCGCGCGTTCCAGCAGCGCGAAGGCGGCGTGCCCCTCGTTGAGATGGCAGATTTCGATTTCCGGATGCACCGCCTCCACCACCCGCCAGCCGGCGACGCCGAGCACGATCTCCTGCAGCAGGCGGAGTTCGGTGCCGCCGCCATAGAGCTTGCCGGTGATGCCGCGATCGACCGGCGTGTTCAGCGGATCGTTGCTGTCAAGCAGATAAAGCATGGCGCGGCCGACCACGGCGCGCCAGACGCGCAGGCGCAGGCTGCGCCCGGGCAGATCGAGCAGGATGTGCAGCCGCGCCCCGTTCCGGTCCAGCACCGGCTGCACCGGCATCATCGCCGGCTCGTTGTAGGGATAGGCTTCCTGCTGCCAGCCGGCGGCATCGATCATCTGCCGGAAATAGCCCTCCTGGTAGAGCAGGCCGATCCCGACCGCGGGAACCCCGAGATCGCTCGCGGTCTTCAGATAATCCCCGGCCAGGATGCCAAGGCCACCCGCGTAGAGCGGCAGCGCCTCGCCAAGGCCGAACTCCATACAGAAATACGCAACACCAGCCAGCGCCGCCGCGCCATGCGTTTCGGCGAACCAGCCCGGGGCCTGCAGATAGGCGGCCCGCTCAGCAGCGATATCTTTGAGACGAGCGAGGAAGCCCGGATCGGCGGCGAGCGCGGCCAGCCGTGTGGCCGGCACGTCCTCGAGCAGGGTCCAGGGGTTATGCGTGCGCGCCCAGAGCTCGGCATCGATTTGCGCCCACAGCGCATCGGCACGATGGCTCCAGGTCCAGCGCAGGTCGAGCGCGAGGTCCCGCAACGCGGCCAGCGCCGGCGGCAGCGCCACCCCCCAGCACGGTGTCGCCGCAGGCATGGGCTCGGGCGGCGGGGCAACCATGTCAGGCCGCCGCCTCCAGCCGCAGCGGAGGGGCGGTCGGCACCGATGGCTCAGCCGCGGCCGCCAGAACGCGCAGGCGCGGCGCGGTCTGCACCGCCGGCGCCACCAGATCGCCATACAGCGCCAGGTAGCGGCGGGCCGACACCTCCCAGCCGAAATCGCGCCGCATCGCGGCGCGCTGCGCCCGCCGCCAGGCGACCGGGTCGCGGAACAACCTCCCGGCGCGACGCACGCAGCCGGCCAGCGCGGCGGCGGAGGGTTCGGCGAAGGTGAAGCCGGTGCCCTCCGCCCGCGTCGGGTTCGCGGTGTCGATATCGGTCACCGTATCGCCGAGCCCGCCCACCGGACGGGTGACCGGCAGCGCGCCGTAGCGCATGGCATACATGGTGGTCAGTCCGCAGGGCTCGAACCGCGCCGGAGTCAGCGCCAGATCGGCCGCGGCGTTCAGCCGGTGCGCCAACTCCTCCCGATAGCCGATCCGCACCGCGAGGCGCGTCTCCCGGCCGACCGCGGCGGCACGGAACGCCGCCTCGAGCCCCGGATCGCCCTCCCCATGCACCACCACCTGGGCACCCTCGTCCAGCAGCGCGGGCAGCGCCGTCAGCACCACATCGGCCATCTTCTGCTCGGTCAGGCGATTGACCCCGACCACCAGCGGTCCGTCCGCGGCGGGATCGAGACCGAGTTCGTGGCGCAGCGCCTCTTTCGCGAGCCGCTTGCCGGCCGGATGGTCGGCGTCGAACGGCGCCGGCAGCGCGGGATCATGAGCCGGATCCCAAAGCGCGGTGTCGATGCCGTTCAGGATCCCCACCAGATCGGCGGCGCGAGCGCGCAACAGCCCATCCATCCCGGCGCCGAACTCCGGGGTCAGGATTTCCCGCGCGTAGGTCGGGCTCACCGTGGTCAGCCGGTCGGCATAGCGGATGCCGGCCTTGAGGCATGAGAATTGGCCGTAGAACTCGGCCCCGTCCGGCACCAGCAGCGCCTCCGGCAAGCCGAGCGCACGCGCCTCGGGGAGCGGGAAATTGCCCTGGTAGGCAAGGTTATGAATGGTGAACAGGCTGGGTGGTCGGGGGCCGGCGTGCAGCGCCAGAAACGCCGCCAGCAGCCCGGTGTGCCAGTCGTTCGCATGGACCAGGTCGGGCTGCCAGGCCTCGCCATCCCCATGCAGGGCCAGTCGCGCGGCGGCGGCGGAGAAAGCGGCGAAGCGGCGCAGATTATCCGGCCAGTCGCGCTTCTCCGCGTCCTGATAGGGTCCGCCGGGGCGCCGGAACAGCTCCGGCCAGTCGAGCAGATAGACCGGCAGGAAGCTATCGGGCGTACGCCCGAGCAGCAGGGTGCCGCCCGTCGACAGCCGCGCCAGGGTGCGTTTGCCGCGCACCGTATCGAGGGCCGACACATAGCCGGGCAGAATGGCACGGACATCGACGCCGAGCGCGCTCAGCGCCGCCGGCAGCGCCGCGGCGGCATCGCCGAGGCCGCCGGTCTTCGCGAGCGGAAACAACTCGGACGTGGCGAACAGCACCCGCAGGCTGTGGCCCGGCGGCTCGTGGCGCGCGATATCCATGGTTCTTCCCCCCGATCCGAGGTCCCCTCCGGATCTTCAGGTCCTGGATATGCCTCCGGGCCGTCCGCCTTGTTGACGCGGATCAACTCGCGGCGGGAAATATCGCGCCAAGCGTCCCCGGCGCGGGCCAGGTCACACATCACCATCCGGTGATGCGTCCCGCGCCGCGACGATCCCGGCGATCACGGAGCGCGCCACTGCATCCGTCGCCACGTCTTCCACCGGCAGGCGGTAGCGATGGCGCCAGTTCCCCGCGCCCGCTCCGGCCGGATCGTTGAGCTGCGCGGTCTCCACCAGCAGATCGCCGAGCGCGGCCAGAACCAGCGCGCTCGGTCCGCGCGCGAGGAACTCATGAACCGCGCGCAGCAGCGCGGCCAACGCCGTCGGGTCGCCGGTCGATGCGGCATCGATCCCCTCCGGTGCCAGCCCGCGATCGGCCAGCGCAGCCAGCAGCAGCGCCCGCTCCTCCGCCCGCACGGCGGCGGCCGCGGGCGCGAGGCCTCGCCCCTCCCACCAGCCCCGGAAAGTCGGCAGATCATGGGTGGCGAAGGCGGCCAGAGACTCCCGCGGATAGGTGCCGGGCCGGCGGAACAGACCGCTCGGCCAACGCTCGAACAGCAGCAGCCGGGTGGACAGGATCCCGGCCCCCCGCAGCCGTTCGCGCAAGCCTTCCGGCACCGTGCCGAGGTCTTCGCCCACCAGCAGGCAGCGCGCGCGATGGCTTTCCAGGGTCAGGATGCCGAGCAGGTCGTCCAGCGGGTAGCGCAGATAGGCGCCCTCGCGCGCGTCCGCCCCGGCGGGGATCACATAGAGCCGGTCCAGCCCCATCACGTGGTCGATCCGCAACGCCGTTGCATGGCGCAGATTGGCGCGCAGCGCGGCGATCACCGGGGCATAGCCGGCGGCGCGCAGCGCGCGCGGATCGGGCGGCGGCAACCCCCAGTCCTGGCCCGCCTCGCTGAACGGGTCGGGCGGGGCGCCGATACGGGCGCCGGGCAGGAATTGCGCGGGATCATCCCAGACATCGGCCCCGTCCGGGTCCACACCCAGCGCGAGATCGCAATAAAGCCCGGCGCCGGCGCGCGCGGCCTCCCCCAGTTGCCGCTCGGCCAGCCACTGCAACCAAGCGTGATAGGCGATCGGCGTCGCGTAGGCGCGCCGGAATTCCTCGATCCCGGGGGCTGCCGGATGCGCCAGCGCGGTCGGCCAGTCGCGCCACCGGCGCGGGGCGAAATGGTCGGCTAGCGCATTGAACAGGGCGAAGCGCTCCAACGCTTCGCCGCCGTCGCGGCGGAAGGCGGCAAACCCGGCGGCGTCCCATCGCGCGGCATAGAACGCGGCGGCGAGCGCGATGTGCTTACGCCGGTACACGGCCCGGTAATCCACCCCCGCCGAGGCCGGCGGGAAGGCGTCCGCCGCCGGCGCGGCGATCCCGAGGCCGGCCAGATCGAGATGCAGCGGGTTGAAAAACCGCCGGCTGGACGGACGATACGGGTTCGGATCCGCCGCCTCCCCCGGCATCGGCGCGTGCAACGGGTTGATCCCGACCAGCCGGGCGCCCCAGCCTTCCGCCCGCTGCGCCAGCGCGGCGAGATCGGCGTAATCGCCGATCCCCCAACTCCGTCGCGACCACAGCGCGAACGGGGCGGCGCCGATCCCCCAGGCGCGTTCGCCGGCCTCCAGCCAGTCCGGACGCCAGGCGGTGGCGGGCGGCTGCACCAGAATCGTGGTGGCCGCCACTGCGCCGCAGGCGATCTCCAGCCGGTGGTAGCCGGGTGGCAGGTCGGCTGGAAGCGGAACCGTCAGCCGCTGCCGGCCATAGCGCGGCGCGCGCAGCCGCGGCAGCCCGTCGAGGCTTACGCCGGCCTCGCGCGGCGCGCCGTCCTCTTGCGTGATGCGCCAGCGCAGCACGTCTGCGGGCGCCGGATCCGGCAACACCAAGGCCACGGCGCCCCCGCGTCCCGCCGGCGGCAGCACCGCGATCGATGCCAGCACCTCAAGCCAGGGTTCCTCCTCCAGCGCCGCCAGCGCGTCGCGCGTGGCGCCGGGCTGGTCCGGCTGGTAGCCGAGCGCACGCAACAGTCCCGCGCGCGCCGCCGGCGTCAGGGCGTGGCGTTGCCCCATCGTGTCCCGATAATCCGGCGCGATCCCGGCCAACGCCGCCAGCCGGGCGAGGGTGGCCTCATGGTCCTGGTCCATCGCTCCTCCGTCCGCCCGAGTCGCGGGCCGTGTTACAGTCTCGTAAACCCATCCCTGCCAGGGTGCTTCCGCGATGCCGCTTGATTCCGACCGTGCCCCTACTCTTGTATCTCCGGCGTTGCCCGACGCGCCCGGCGCCCCCGGTATCGCACCGACCTGGACCAGCAGCGCCAAGGACGTGGTGGGTGGCTCGCTCGGTCCGGCGCGGCTCTGGTTCACCCTCGGCTTCGGGATCATCACCGAGGTCTATTATCCGCGCGTTGATCTGCCGCAGATCCGCGACCTGGGTTTCATCGTCAGCGACGGTGCCGGATTCTGGGTGGAGGTGAAGCGGCTCGGCGCCTACGAGGTGCGGCTGGTCGCCGAGGGCGTGCCGGCGGTGGATATTCTGCACCACCACCCGCGCTTTCGTCTGCGCCTGCGCGTCACCCCCGATCCGCTGCGCGACGTGCTGCTGATCGAGGCGACGCTGACCGGCGATCCCGCGCTGCGGTTGTTCGCCCTGCTCGCGCCGCGCCTGGGCGCGACCGGAGAGGGCAACGTCGCCGCGGTGGCGCGCTATCGCGGCCGGCGCGTGTTGTGGGCCGAGCAGGGGCCGTATGGGCTGGCCCTGGCCGCCGCCGATGCCGCTCAGCACGACGCCCTGGGCGCGGCCAGCGCGGGCTATGTGGGGGTCAGCGACGGCTGGCAGGATTTCGCGGCGAACGGCGCGCTCACCTGGCGCTACGACCGCGCCGGGCCGGGGAACGTCGCGCTGGTGGCGGCGTTGCCGGCGCAGGCGGTGCTGGCGCTGGGGTTCGCCGCCACCAAGCAGGCCGCCGCCACCTTGGCGGTCTCGAGCCTGCTCGAGCCGTTCGCCGCCGTCATGCTGCGCCAGGTGGCGGATTGGCAGAGCTGGTACGCCGCCGCCAACCGACGCAACCCGGTCCGCTGGGAAGCGCCGGAGCCGCTACGAACGCAGTTCATGGGCTCGGCGATGGTGCTGCGCAGCCATTTGGACAAGACTTATCCGGGCGCGATGGTGGCCAGCCTCAGCATCCCCTGGGGCGACCGCGGTACCGAGCGCGGCGGCTACCACTTGGTCTGGCCGCGCGACCTGGTGCAATGCGCCACCGCCCTGCTGGCGCTGGGCGCCGAGGAGGAAGCCCGCAACGCGCTGCGCTATCTGATCGCCACCCAGCGCGAGGACGGGCACTGGGAGCAGAACCAATGGTTGGGCGGGCGCCCCTATTGGCAGGGCAAACAGCTGGACCAGACCGCCTGTCCGGTGCTGCTGGCCGCGCTCCTGGCCGAGCGCGACGCGCTGGGCGGGACCGAGGTGGCGGACATGATCGCCTCGGCGCTGGGTTACCTCCTGCGCACCGGGCCGGTGAGCGAGCAGGACCGGTGGGAGGAAAGCCCCGGCATCACCCCTTACACCCTGGCCTGCGTGATCGCGGCGCTGGTGGCCAGGGCGCCGTTCCTGGGCCTGCGGCTGCGCTGGCTGGCGCTGCTGACGGCGGATTTCTGGAACGGCGAGATCGAGCGCTGGCTGGTCGCGCGCGGCGGTACCCTGGCCGCGCGGGCGGGCATTCCCGCTCATTACGTGCATCTGGCGCCGGCGGCGATCATGAGCGACCCGGGCGCGCTGGCCACCCCGATCCCGCTGCACAACCAGCCCACGCCGCGGGCGATCCCGGCCGCCGAGCTGATATCGATGGATTTTCTGGCGCTGGTCCGGTTCGGGCTGCGTCGGCCCGACGACCCGTTGGTGGTCGATACCCTGAAACTCGCCGACGCGCTGCTGAAGACCGACACGCCGAGCGGCCCCGCCTGGCACCGCTACGTGGGCGACGGCTACGGGGAGACCGAGACGGGTGCTCCCTATACCGGCGCCGGGCGTGGCCGGGCCTGGCCGCTGCTGGCCGGGGAGCGGGGGCAATACGAGCTCGCCGCCGGGCGCGACCCGTTGCCGCTGCTCGAGGCGATGGCGGCGATGGCTGGCAAGGGCGGCATGATCCCCGAACAGGTGTGGGACGCCGAGCCGATCCCGCGCCGCTTCCTGTTTCCCGGCCGGCCGACGGGATCGGCCACCCCGCTCGCCTGGGCCCATGCGGAGTTCGTGAAGCTGGTGATCTCCCGCCACGCCGGGCGGGCGGTGGATGCGCCGGCGGCGGTGGCGCGACGCTATCGGGCGCAGCGCCGCGCCGCGTTGCGCAGCCTGTGGGCGCCGTGGGCACCGACGGCGCGAATGACCCAAGGCACTCGGTTGGTGGTGGTGCTTGAGCGGCCGGCGCGGGTACGCTGGACCGCCGGAGGCATCATCACGGGTGAACAGGCCACGCTGGCAGTGGCGGCCGGGCTGCACGCCGCGATGCTGCCGACCCGATCGGTGGAAGCAGGTGCGACGGTTACGTTTGCCTGGCAGTGGCGCGAGGCCGAGGGGGGTGGCGAGGCGAGGGTGCTGGTCGGCGGGTAAGCGTGGTCTCAGCGCGCCGCTTCGGCCTCGCGCGCGGCGACTGCCTCCCCCAGCAACACCACCGACCGGCCGGCCACCGCCACCCACTCCAGGCAATGCTCCCGCCGCCTCGGCGCCGCGCTGTCCAGCACCACCCGCCAGTCTGCCCCTGGCGCTGGCTCCGGCAGACGCACCCGGACCGGGTCCGCGGTCCCATGCACCACCAGCACCGCGCGCTGCGCCGCGGCGTCCGGCTCCGCAGCGGCGAACAGCGCCGCGACCAGGGTGCGCCGATCCGGGTCCTGCCAATCGCTCACCTGCATCGGCGCGCCTTCCGGCGTCAGCCAGGACACGTCCGGCGGCTGGCCGGGAGCGGCGGGCGCGCCGCGCAGTGGCGCCTCGCCCTGCGCCAGCCGGCAGCGGGATCGGAGCCGCACCAGACGGGCGGTGAAGCGCAGCAGCGCTCGGTCCATCCCCTCCCAGTCGAACCACGACACAGGATTGTCCTGCGCATACGCGTTATTGTTGCCGTTCTGGCTGCGTCCGCATTCGTCGCCCATCCCCAGCAGCGGCGTGCCGCGCGCCAGCAGCAGGCAGGCCAGCAGCGCGCGCACATCGCCGGCGCGAGCGGCGCGGACCGCCGGATCCTCGCTCGGCCCCTCGGTGCCGTGGTTCCAGGACCAGTTCGCATCGGTGCCGTCGCGCCCGTCCTCGCCGTTCGCCGCATTGTGCTTGCGTGCGTGGGAGACCAGATCGGCCAGGGTGAAGCCGTCATGCGCGGCGACGAAATTCACCGAACGGCTCGGCGGCCGGTGCCGGGGCGCGAACAGATCGGCGGAGCCGGCAAGCCGGGTCGCCAATGCGCCGAGTTGGCCGGGATCGCCGCGCCAGAACCGGCGCAGCGTGTCGCGGAAGCGATCGTTCCACTCCCCCCAAGCGGTGGGGAACTCGCCCAGCCGGTAACCGTCCGGGCCGAGGTCCCACGGCTCGGCGATGCGGGCCCGGCCGCGCAGCACCGGGTCCTGGTCGATCGCGGTCAGCAACGGCGCCCCCGGGTCGAACCCGTCCGCGCGCCGCCCCATGACTGTAGCCAGGTCGAACCGGAATCCGTCGATCCCGCCGCGCAGCACCCAGCTCCGTAGCGCCTCCATCGCCAGCCGCACCCCGGGCGGACGATCGAGCGCGAGGGTGTTGCGACACCCGGTATCGTCGCGGTAGCGCGACGGATCGGCGGGATCCAGCCGGTAGTAGCTGACGTTGTCGAGCCCGCGCAGCGACAGCACCGGCCCGTCCGGGTCGTACTCCCCGGTGTGGTTCAGCACGATATCCACCAGCACGGCAATGCCGGCTGCCTGCAACGCCGCCACCGCGGATCGCACCTCGGCAAATCCGCCTGGAGCGAGGCGCGGGTCCGGCGCGCAGAACGCAGCCGGGTTGTAGCCCCAGGCATCGGAAAGCCCCAGCGGCGGCAGATGCGGTGCCTCGATCCGCGGCGTCGGTGGCATCACTTCCACCGCGGTGACGCCGAGCCGCCGCAGGTAGGCCACCGCCGCAGGATGGCCGAGCCCGGCGAAGGTGCCACGCAACGCGGGCGGGATCGCCGGGTGGCGGCGTGTAAAACCACCCACGTTGATCTCGTAGATCACCTGTCCCTGCCACCGGAAATCCGGCCGCGGCGGCAGCGCCACCACCGGCTCGACGATCGCCTTGGGCAGCGCCGTGCCGCTGTCCTCGGCGCTGGTCGGAAACAGCGCCGGATGCAGCCGGAAGGGACGGTCGAAGCGGGTAGCGAACGGATCGCACAACAGCTTGGACGGATCGAACCGATGTCCGCGCGCGGGATCCCGGGGGCCGATGGCGCGCAGCCCGTAGCGGGTGCCGGGACCGAGCCCCGCCAGGTAGCCGTGAAACACGTCCCCGCTGCGGCAGGGAAGCGCGATCCGGTCCAGTTCCTCCGCTCCGGCGGCATCGAAGCGGCAGAACAGGATCGCCTCGGCATGCGCCGAGAACACCGCCACGTTGAGTCCCTGCCCGTCGGCGGTAACACCGAGCGGCTCCGGCTGCCCGGGCCTCACCCTGGCCGGGATCATGCCGGCTCGTACGCCAGCCAGAGGGTGGCGAGCGGCGGGATCAGCAGCTGTGCCGAGGCCGGGAAATCCCGGTGCGGCGCCGGGGTGGCGAGCACGGCACCCTGGTTGCCGAGATTGCCTCCACCAAAGCAGCCGGCATCGGTATTGAGGATCTCCCGCCACCGTCCCGCGTGCGGCAGCCCGATCCGGTAGTCCGCCCGCGGCACCGGAGTGAAGTTACAGATCACGGCGACCGGCGCGGCATCGGGCGCCAGGCGCAGCCACGCATAGACCGAGGCGGCGCGGTCGTCGGGTTCGACCCAGCGGAAGCCCTCGGGCTCGCAATCACGCGCGTGCAGCGCGGGAAAGGCGCGATAGAGCCGGTTGAGCGCCCCGATCAGCGCCTGCACCGCCCGATGAGCCGGCTCGGCGCAGAGATGCCAGTCCAGGCCGCGGTCGTGGTTCCACTCCGCGCGCTGAGCGAACTCCCCGCCCATGAACAGCAGCTTCTTGCCCGGATAGCCCCACATGAATCCGTAATAGGCGCGCAGCGTCGCGAAGCGCTGCCAGTCATCACCGGGGATACGGCCGAGCAACGAGTTTTTGCCATGGACAACCTCGTCATGCGACAGCGGCAGCACGAAATTTTCAGACCACGCGTAGAGCAGGCCGAAGGTCAGCTGCTCGTGATGCCAGCGCCGATGCACCGGATCCGTGCCGAGATAGGTCAGCGTGTCGTGCATCCAGCCCATGTTCCACTTGAAGCCGAAGCCGAGACCGCCGCTGTCGGTGGGGCGGGAGACGCCGGCCCAGGCGGTGGATTCCTCGGCGATGGTCATCGCGGCCGGGTGCAGCGCGTAGATCTGTTCGTTGGCGTGGCGCAGGAACGCCACCGCGTCGCGATTGTCGTTGGAGCCGTCGGGATTGGGCAGCCATTGCCCCGGGCCGCGCGAATAATCCAGATACAGCATCGAGGCGACGGCATCGACCCGGAGTCCGTCGATATGGAACCGGTCGA
>DAHWNE010000382.1 GCA_027340195.1 Acetobacteraceae bacterium
ATCGGGGTTTCCCGCCCATGGCGTCGGATCAGATCGAGCGCGCGGTAACGCGCCTGCGCGATCAACCAGCCGGCGGCGCTGCCGCGGGCGGGATCGAACCGCCCGGCGTGCTGCCAGACCTGGATGAACGCATCCTGCAACGCATCGGCGGCCAGGTCGGGGCGGTTGGTGATGCGCAGCGCAATGCCGTAGAGCCGGGCCGACCAGCGATCATAGAGCAGACGCAAGGCTCCGCGATCGCCGAACGCGCAACCGCGCAGCAAGGCGTCGTCATCGTCGGTCCGCACGGCGGTATCGGCGGCCAGGGCGCGCTCCGGACTATGGCGTGGATATGGGGGCGGGCGGGCCGGACCGCCAGGGGCGGGCTGTTCCGGCGGGGCTATTCCCCGCGCGCCAGTTCCCGTTCCACCAGCCGGGCGAACAGGGCGGATCCGAACGGGATGGCTTCGTCGTTGAAATCGTATTTCGCGTTGTGCAGCGGTGCGCTGTCGCCGTTGCCCACATTGAGGTAGGCGCCCGGCACCTGCTCCATCATGAAGCTGAAATCCTCCGATCCCATCCCCGGCGCGCGGTCGCGACGGACCGCACCCTCCCCCACCAGCTCCGCGGCGGCGTCGCCGAACCGGCGCGCGGCCTCGGCATCGTTCACCAGGGGCGCGAAGATCACCCGGAAATCGCTGGTCGCGGTGGCGCCGAAGGCGGCGGCGACGTTGGCGGCGATGCGCGCGATACCCTCGCCCAGCATATTCAGCGTCTCCCGCTGCATCGCCCGCGCCGTGCCGGCCAGCCGCGCCGTGCCGGGGATCACGTTATAGGCGGCGCCGCCCTCGATTTTGGTTACCGACAGCACTGCCGCCTTCCACGGCGAAAGATTGCGCGCGATCAGCGATTGCAGCGCGGTGCCGATATGGCAGGCGACCAGAACCGGATCGATGCTCTCCTCCGGCCGCGCGCCATGCGCGCCCTTGCCGGTGATCTCCACATCGAAAAAGGCGCCGCCGGCCGAGGACGCGCCGGCGCTGATCTCATAGCGTCCGACCGCGAGGCCGGGGCGGTTGTGCACGCCGTAGATGCGCTCGCAGGGGAAGCGCTCGAACAATTTATCCTCGAGCATCGCCAGCGCGCCGCCGGCACCTTCCTCCCCGGGCTGGAAGATGAAATTGACGGTGCCGTTGAAGGCGCGGGTCTCCGCGAGGTAGCGGGCGGCGCCCAGCAGCATGGTGGTGTGCCCGTCATGGCCGCAGGCGTGCATCACCCCCGGGTTTTCACTGCTGTAGGCGGCGCCGGAGGCCTCCAGGATCGGCAGCGCGTCCATATCCGCGCGCAGGCCGATCGCGCCCGGCCCGTTGCCGCCGCGCAGCACGCCCACCACGCCGGTGCCGCCGACGCCGCGATGCACCTCGATCCCCCAGGATTCCAGCAGCCGCGCCACCGTCTCCGCGGTGCGGTGCTCGGCCATGCCGAGTTCGGGGTGGGCGTGCAGATCGTGACGGATGGCGATCAGCTCGTCGTGATGGGCGCGGATGGCATCGAGCGGGGACATGCGGAGCTCCTGGGCGAGGGGGCGGAGTGTGCCGCGCCGGCGCCGGGTTTGTCACCCCGCCCGCATGGGGGGCTGGCGCGGGCGCTACCCGCCGGTATAGTCCCCCGGTTCCTGAAGCACCGGGGGAGAGAGACCCAATGAGTTTGAACGGGGCGGCGTATATCGCCGGCGCCTATGAGCACCCGACCCGCAAGGCCACCGACAAATCGGTGGCCCTGCTGCACGCCGAATGCGCGATCGGTGCGCTGGCCGATGCCGGCCTCAGCAAGTCCGACGTGGACGGCTATTTCTGCGCCGGCGACGCCCCCGGGATGGGGCCGATCTCGATGGTGGACTACCTGAATCTCAAGGTCCGCCATATGGACGCGACCGATATCGGGGGTTCGTCCTATCTGCTGCATGTCGCGCACGCCGCCGAGGCGATCGCCGCCGGGCGCTGCAACGTGGCGCTGATCACGCTGGCCGGCCGCCCGCGCAGCGAGGGCATGGCCACCGGCACCACCCCGCGCGCGGGGAATGTCGCGCAGCCGGACGTGCAGTTCGAATACCCGTACGGCCCGACGGTGGTGAACGTGTACGCGATGGTCGCGCAGCGGCACATGCACGAATACGGCACCACCTCCGAACAACTGGCCTGGATCAAGGTGGCCGCCTCGCATCACGCCCAGCACAACCCGCACGCCATGCTGCGCGACGTGGTGACGGTGGAGGACGTGGTGAAATCGCCGATCGTGGCGAGCCCGCTGCACCGGCTGGATTGCTGCGTCATCAGCGACGGCGGCGGCGCGCTGGTGGTGGTGCGCCCGGAGATCGCGGCCAGCCTGAAACGGCCGAAGGTGAAGATCATCGGCATGGGCGAGGCGCCGAAGGGCCAGCTCGGCGGCGCGGTCGATCTGACCTATTCCGGCGCGAGGTTCTCCGGCGCGGCGGCGTTCGAGATGGCGAAGGTCAAGCCCGGCGACATCAAATACGCCTCGATCTACGACAGCTTCACCATCACCGTGCTGGTGCAGATCGAGGATCTGGGGTTCTGCGAGAAGGGCAAGGGCGGCGCCTTCGTCGCCGACGGCAACCTGATCTCCGGCGTCGGCAAGCTGCCGTTCAATACCGACGGCGGCGGGCTCTGCAACAACCATCCGGCGAACCGCGGCGGCATCACCAAGGTGATCGAGGCGGTGCGCCAGCTGCGCGGCGAGGCGCATCCGAAGGTGCAGGTGGCCAATTGCAACCTGGCGCTGGCCCACGGCACCGGCGGGCTGCTCGGCACGCGGCACGGTTCGGCAACCCTCATCATGGAGCGGGAGTGACCGCCATGGCCTATCAGCAGCGCAAGATTCCGTTCGCGGGCGCGATCGATTCCAACCCCGAGACCAAGCCCTTCTTCGAGGGCTGCGCCGCCGGGGTGCTGAAAATCCCGCACTGCAACAAATGCGGCAAGACGCATTGGTACCCGCGCGGCGTCTGCCCGCATTGCATGAGCCAGGATTTGGCGTGGAAGGACGCCTCCGGCAAGGGCACGATCTATTCGTTCAGCGTGATGAAGCGGGCCGAAGTGCCGTACTGCATCGCCTATGTCACCCTGGCCGAGGGGACGACGATGTTGACCAACATCGTCGATTGCGATCTGGACACGGTGCGGATCGGCCAGTCGGTGGCGCTGCGATTCGTGCCGACCGAAGGTGGGCCGCCGATGCCGATGTTCACCCCAGCCTGAGCCGATCCCCCCGGCCGGCGCGCGTCGGCCGGGGGATTGCGTTTGCATCTACAAGGACCTGATCTGATGCTTCTGTCCCGACGTGCTCTGCTCGGCGCCGGCGCCGCCACGCTTGCGCTGCCCGCCACCATGGCAACCTCCGCCCGCGCCGCGGCGCGGCCCAAGATCAAGCTCGGCGTGCTCGTCGATATGTCCGGCCCCTACAGCGCGGACACCGGCCCGGTTTCGGTCGATTGCGTGCGCCAAGCGGCGCAGGATTTCGGCGACCACGGGTTCGATATCGAGGTGATCGGCGGCGACCACCAGAACAAACCCGATGTCGGCGCCGCGATCGCCCGGCAGTGGTACGACCGGCAGGGCGTGGACGCCATCATCGATGTCCCCGACTCGGCAGTGGGGCTCGCGGTCAGCACCATCACGCGAGAGAAGAACAAGGTTTTTCTGGATTCGGGTTCCGGAGTGTCGCTGCTGTTCGGCAAGGATTGCTCGCCCAACACCGTCGACTGGACCTATGACACCTGGATGCTGGCCCATTCCACCGGCGGGGAGATGGTCAAGCAGGGCGGCGACAGCTGGTATTTCATCACCGCGGATTACGTGTTCGGCCACATCCTGGAAAGCGACACCACCGCCCTCATCAAGGCGGCCGGCGGCAAGGTGATGGGGGCCGCGCGCTATCCGTTCCCGGCGACCTCCGATTTCTCGACCTTTCTGCTGCAGGCGGCATCGTCCGGCGCCAAGGTGCTGGGGCTGGCGAACGCCGGGGCGGATACGCAGAACTGCATCAAGCAAGCCCATGAGTTCGGCATCGGCAAGAAGATGCGGGTGGCGGCGCTGCTGATCGAATCGAACGACATCCGCGCGCTGGGGCTGGAGACGGCTCAGGGCACGTACTACACCGAATCCTATTACTGGAACGCCAACCCCAGTACCCGGGCGTGGAACGCGCGGGTGAGCCCCAAGCTGCCCGGGCATGTGTACCCGAACATGGGCCAGGCCGGCGACTACGCCGTGGCGTTGCACTATTTGAAGGCGGTGGCCTCGCTGGGTCCGAAAGCGGCCAAGGCCAGCGGGCGCGATGCGGTGGCGCGCATGAAGGCGATGCCGACCGACGATCCCTGCTTCGGCAAGGGCAGCATCCGCGAGGACGGCCGGGCGCTGCATCCGGTGTATCTGCTGCAAGCGAAAACACCCGCCGAAAGCCATGGCAGCTGGGATGTGGCGAACATCGTCCATATCACCCCGGCCGATCAGGCCTGGCGGCCGATGAACCAGGGCGGCTGCCCGCTGGTGAAGTCCTGACGCCGGACCGGGGCGCCGCCTTCCGGTGGCGCCCCGGGTCGCGTGCTGC
>DAHWNE010000125.1 GCA_027340195.1 Acetobacteraceae bacterium
GCACGCGCGGGGTGAAGGACAAAAGTCCCAGCCGGCCGCTGCATCAGCCGCCATAGCCGGCTGCGCCGTCGTGGGGCGTGACACCATCCGGCAGAGTGGAACGAAATCAGGGGACAGGAAGCTCGCGACGTTGTGACCGCCGCCGGCACGCTTTTCGGCCAAGTCAGGTTTCTGACCTCCGCCGGCCACAAAAATGCCGCTGTGACGTATACTTCCTTGTCCGTTACCTCCATCCATCGAGGTAGCCCCATCTTGACGGAGTGCCGCAATGGACAAGAAGATCGCCGGCCTGATTGGCGCTGTCGCTGGGCTTGCCGCCGCGAGCGGCGGTCCGGCGCATGCCGCCGCCAATCCCGCGCCGGAGCCCGGGCATGTCCTGGAAGCCACGTCCTACGCCGAGCTGCTGGAACCGATCCCGGACGCTGCAGCGCACCTGGCAGCGCTGGATGCAGCGCACGTGCAGGACGTGAACGGGTTCGTCTATTTCAACCTCGGTCCGCCGCCGCCGCCACCGCCGCCGGTCGTTTATTGGCGGAATTACGGCCGTCCCGCCTATGGCCCGTACGGCGCCTTCTACTATCATCACCACCATCACCACCACCATCACCACCATCATCACCATCATCACCACTAGCGGCGCGGCAATGACCACAATCCGCTATCGACTGTTCGAGCCCCGGCTGCAGCCGCGCCGGACGCGCGCGCAGGTGCCGGGCTGGGCGGGCGAAAAGGTGCCCCGGCGCGACGGCGAACACGAGTATCCCTGGCATTGCATGCCGTTCGTGGAGGCAGCGCAGGGCGGGATCGAGCTGCTGTATCCGTACGACAACGAATTGCGCGTGACCCGTCGCGCGGGACAGGTCGTGCTGGAAGGCGATTTCGGTCCCGATCCCGGCACCGGCGTCCTGTGGCCACCGTTCCGCACATTCGGCGAGCTGTATTACACCTACCAGCTTCTGCTCGATCTCAGGGTGCCCGACGATATGGCGGTGCGTACCGAGCCGCATCCGCGCGTGTTCACCAGCATCGAGGACGACGTGCCGGTGGCCGTGCCGGCCCTGCTGCGCACCGCGTGGTGGCCGATGATCTCCTTCGTCGTGTTCAAGGCGCCGCCAGAGGGCCGGTTCCATGTGTTCCGTCCCGGCGAACCCTTCATGCAGATGCTGATCGTGCCGCTACCGCGCGAGATCGAGCTCGCCGTGATGGCCCCGGACGAGGCCGCCGAACGAGAGTTGCAGGGCCGCCGCATCCACGCGAGCCGGGCGACCCTGGGGCAGGATTCCACGTGGCTGTCTGCGACCAAGACCGTGTTCGACGGCACTTATCGTCGGCTGCTCGGGGCCGCGACCGCGAAGCAACGGAACGCCGAGCGCTAACCCTGTCCGTGCGAGGCGTGCTCGAACGCAGGTCGCGGCAGGGACCTTGTCGGGACGGGACCGAGCTCCCGGTCGCGCAGGCCTCGCGGCGTGTGTCAACGGCTTCGGTATTTTATCGGTCCGATAAACGTCACCACACCCGGGCGACGCCGTGGGATCATCCGCACCCGCGGGGGCCGAGAGCCCCCCTCACCGCGCCTTCCCCTTCTTCTTCCCCGCCGGCGCCTCCGCCAGCGCCGCCCGCAGCATCCCCGTCCGCGCCCGCGCGCCTTCCAGCACATAGGCATGATCGGACGCATTGGTCACGAACCGCGCCCCCATCCCGATATACCGCCGCGCGTCCTCCGCCCCGTTGATCCCCCCCGCGCCCAGCACCTTCCCATGCTTGCGGCAGGCGCGGGCCACCGTCTCATACGCCTCGATCAGCTTCGGATGCCCCATCTGCCCGGCAATCCCCAGGTCGGAGGTCAGGTCGAAACTGCCGATCAGCAGCACGTCGATCCCGTCCACCGCGGCAATCTCGGCGGCATTCTCCACCGCCTCCGCGGTCTCGATCATCACCACCGTCAGCAGCTCGGCGTTCAGCGCCGCCTGCGCCTCCGCCACATCGGCCGGCGGCTGGCACAGATAGGCCGGCGGCGGCCCGCCCCAGCTGCGGCGGCCCGCCGGCGGGTAGCGCAGCGCGTCGGCGACATGGCGGGCCTGCTTCGCGGTGTCGATATGCGGCACCACGATACCCAGCGCGCCATTGTCCAGCATCCGCGTCGCCTCGTGCAGCGCGCCGTGGCAGACCCGCACCAGCGGGGTGATCCCGGTCGGCAGCGCGGCCAGGCACAGCTGCGTCGCCTCCTGGATGGAGAACGCGCCGTGCTCGGTATCGATGAACAGGAAATCGTGGTCGGAGGCGGCGGCGAGATGCGGCACCGCGACCGTCCGCAGGTGATGCACCAGGAAGCCGAGCGCCAGCCCGCCGTCGGCCAGCTTGCGTTTGGTGGTGTTCTGCACCGGGGCCATCGACGTTCCTCCGCTTGCGCCCGATCAGCGCAGCATGGCGCGGGCGAAGGGTCAACCGCGGCTCAGGCCGAGCCGGCCACCGTCTCCCGCGCCGGCGCGGCGACCGGAGGCTCGGCCGCCGGGGCGCGGGTGGCCCGCGCCGCGGCGGGATGCGCCATCGGCACCGGCAGCAGCAGCCGCACCCTCCCCCCCTCCCCCGCCGTCCCGACCAGCTCGATGCGCCCGCCTTGCAGCGCCACCGCCGCTTCGGTCGGGCGCAGGGCGGCGCGGCGGGCGGCGACATCGAACCCCGCCCCGTCATCGGCCACCGCCACCGTCACCGTCCCGCCGCGGCGGCTGGCGGTGAGCAGCACCTTGCCCGCGGGGGCGGCGGCGATCGCGCCTTCGAGCAGTGCATCCAGCGCCGAATCCAGCACCGCCTCCGGCAGGCGCGGGGCCAGCCCGGGTTCGGCGGCGAAGGCCAGCGCCACCCCATGCCGCGCCGCCGCCGGCCCTGCCCGCTCCAACGCCGCCACGAGTCGCCCGGCGAATCCCGAGTCCGCCACCGCGGCCGGGGCCACCGTCGGGGTCGAGGCGGCGGGCGCCACCGGCCTTGCCGTCAACCCCGCACCCAGCCCCAGCGTGAGCGAAAACATCACCGCCGCCCCGCCGATCGCGCTCAGCATGTCCAACAATAGATACATGACCTGCCCAACCCTGGGTTGTAGCGCCTTCTACACCCCTGGGTTGTATCGCACAACCGATTTCTCTCTTTTTGACGCGACGCCCCTACAGGGCACCGAACCCCAAGCGCAGAACCGCGTAAACCACCGCCCCGGCCAGAAACCCCACCAGGGTCCCGTTCACCCGCACGAATTGCAGGTCGCGCCCCACCCGCAGCTCCAGCTTCTCGGTGATGGTGGCGGCATCCCAGCCGCCCACCACGTCGCCGATGAACCCGGCCAGCTGGGCCTGCGCCGCCGGCAGCAGGCGGCGCGCGATCGCCTCCCCCGCCGCCTGCACCCGGATCCGCGCCGCGGGGTCGGATTCCAGCAGCGTCCCCAGATTGTCCAGCGCGGCGGTGATCGCCCCCACCGTGCGCCCGCCGGGCTTCGCGGCGTCGGCCTCCAGCGCCAGCCGCAACCGAGCCCAGATATCCCACACCCAGGCCAGCACCGTCTCGTGCCCCGCCACCCGGCGCAGCGCGCGGCCGATCTCGGCGGCGCGCGCCGGATCCTCCTCCATCCGCGCGATCTCCCGGCGCAGCCATTCGTCGAACGCCGCCCGCAGCTCCGACCCGTCCGGGCTGGTCTTGTCGAGCTCCGCCGACAG
>DAHWNE010000134.1 GCA_027340195.1 Acetobacteraceae bacterium
CCCTGGCCGCCGACCCGGCGGCGCTCGCCGAGGCATCCCGGCTGGCCGGGCGGGAAATCGCCGTGGTGTCGGCGGAACGCGCCGGCTGGGAATTCGGCTAACCGGCCCGCGCCAGCGCGGCGCCGGCCGCCAGCGCCCGCAGCTTCCCCTCCGCCACCGCGCGCGGCAGGTATTTCATGCCGCAATCGGGCGCCGCCACCAGGTCTTCGGGGGCGACATAGGGCAGCGCGGCGCGCAGCCGCGCGGCCACCAGCTCCGGCGTCTCCACCGTCATGTCGTTCAGGTCGAGCACGCCGAGCAGGATGGTCTTGCCGCGCAACTCGGCCAGCACGCCGAGATCGAGCCGCGGCTGCGCCGCCTCGATGGAAATCTGCCGCGCCGCGCAGGCGGCCAGCTGCGGCAGGAAGCTGTAGCCGGAGGGTTTCTCCTTCACCACCGCGGCGTAGCCGAAGCAGAGATGCACGATGGTCGGCCCGTCGATGCCCTCCAGCGCGCGGTCGATGGCGGCGAGGCCCCAGGCGGCGGCCTCGGCGGGCGCGGTGCGCACCCAGGGTTCGTCGAGCTGCACCACATCCACCCCGGCGGCCTTCAGCGCCCGCAGCTCGCGGTTGACCGCGACCGCGTAATCCATCGCGAGCTCCGCCGGGTCCTTGTAGAAATCGTTCCGTACCTGACGGGACAGGGTGAACGGCCCGGGCAGGGTGATCTTGGTCGCGCGATCGGTATTCGCGACCAGGAACGCCGCGTCCGCCGCTTCCACCGGCCCCTTCCAGCCGATCCGCCCGACCACGCGCGGCACCGGGGTGGCCCGCCCGCCGGCGGTGCGCAACTCGGCCGGATGCGCCGCATCGACCCCATCGAGCGCCAGCGCGAAGCGGTTGGAGTAGCTCTCGCGCCGAATCTCCCCGTCGGTGACGATGTCGATCCCGGCCGCCTCCTGGGCGCGGATGGCGAGCAGGGTGGCATCGTCCTGCGCCTCGGCGAGATGCTGGGGCGGAATGCGCCAGATATCGGCGGCGGCGGTGCGCGGCACGCCGTGCTGATGCAGGGTGGCGCGGTCCACCAGCCACTCGGGCTGCGGGAGCGAGCCGACGATGGTGCTGGGAATCGGATGCTGTGGGTAGGGCATGGCGGCAACGTGCCATGCCGGCCGGGACGGTTCAAATCCGCCCTATCGCCCCTATCCTAACGCCCGGTATAGAGATGCGGCCAGCGCTGCCGCACGATCGCCCCGTCGCTCGCATAGGCGAGGCAGGTATCGACGATTGCCTCCCCGCCGCCGAAATGGCGCGAGATCCGCGCGTCCAGCGCGTCCCCGACCGGCTTCGTCCGCTCGCGGTCCAGCTCCTGCTTGGCCCGCGCCGGCTTGATGGTCTGAAACGCGGTGGTGGCCATCTGTTGCAGCAACTCGCGCAGATGGGTGCAGCCGATCGGCCCGCCCACCGCCTGGTTGGCCGCCTTGAGGAAGCCGCGGCCGATGGTCAGCCCCTCCAGCCGGCCGAACGCGGGCGCGGCGCCGGGGCAGACGGCATAGGGCGCGTAGTCGGTCGCCGCCTCGGCCTTATGGATGCGCATCGCGGCATCGACCGTCAGCCGCAGGAACATGCCGTGCAACGGCTCGCCGGCTTCGATGGTGCCGCGGTTGTCGTTGGGGAAGCTGTAGGTCTTGGTGTCGGTCAGGGCGGCCTCGATGTCGAACAGCCCGTCCGCGCGCTGATAGCCGGTGATGGTGATGGCGCGGGTGTGCAGGGCCTCGCGGGGGGCAGGCGGGCTGAGCGGCATGGGACAGGTCCGTATTGCAGTGCAGCATAGAGGATGGGGGCGGCGGCGCGCCACCGCAAGCGCGCCCGCGGCATGGCAGAGGCGCCTACCCCAGCCCGAGGACCAGCGCCGCGTCCCCCGTCAGCGGCACCAGCAGCACGTTCGGGTAGCCGGGGGCGAACAGCCCGTCATCCTCGATCACGACGGCCGGACGGAGCGTGTTCGGTTCCTTGGGCAGCGCGTCGCCGCGCCAATCCGCGAGCACGATGGCGCCGGCGGGGAACGCCGGCGCCTCAGCCGGCATCGGCGCGCGGCGTGCCCCAATCGGCGTAGAAGGCCCGCGCCTCGGCCGAGGCGGCGACATGCGCGCCCACCGCCGCGCTGTCGCGGCGGATGCGGGCCTGCCGCGCGGCGCGGGCGGCCTCGGTCGCCAGATCGCGCAGCAGGGTCGCCAGCCCGATCCCGCGCGAGGCGGCCTCGGTTTCCAGGGTGGCGCGGACATCGTCGGTCAGGCGGATGGAGATCGGCACGCCCAAGGCAGGCCCCCCGTCACTCACTCAAGAACTACGCCTATGCAGTGCATTCTCGTGATGCCCGCAAGTACCCCACCCCCCGCCCTTGCGCCCCCGCCCTTCCCGGCCACACACTGCCCCAAGCCAGCGGGGAGGGCGCCATGAACCTCGATACCATGATCGATCTCGAAGGCGGGCGGATCAGCCGGGAGATTTTCGTCTCCCGCGACATCTTCGACCGCGAGCAGGAGCAGGTCTTCACCCGCGCCTGGCTATTCGTCGGCCATGAAAGCCAGGTGCCGAACCCGGGCGATTTCTTCGTCTCCCGCATGGGCACCGAATCGGTCATCCTCTGCCGCGACCAGGCCGGCGCGCTGCATGTGTTCCTCAATTCCTGCCGCCATCGCGGCATGAAAATCTGCCGCTACGAGCAGGGGAATACCTCGCTCTTCGTGTGCCCCTACCACTCCTGGTCCTACACCACCGACGGCAAGCTGCAGGGCGTCCCGCTGTATCGGGTGCTCTACGAGGGCACGCTCAACCGCGACGACTGGTCGCTGGTGGAAGTGGCGAAACTCGCCACCTACAAGGGCACCGTCTGGGCGACCTGGGACCCGCAGGCGCCGGAGTTCCTCACCTATCTGGGCGACGCGGTCGATCACCTGGACCAGGTGCTGGACTGCCGCGACGGCCGCCCCGGCGGGTCGGAGGTGATCGGCGTCCACAAATGGATCCTGCCCGCCAACTGGAAATTCGCCGCCGAGAATTTCCTGGGCGACACCTACCACAACCCCTCGCACCGCTCGGTCGATATGATCGGCATCGGCCCCTCCGCCCAGCGCGGCGCCAAGGGCCGGCGCGACAACGAATACGAGGGCGGCCAGCACGTGTGGGTGAGTTTCCCCGCCGGACACGGCGTCCACAGCGTTCTGTCCCGCCCCGACCCCGAATATGGCGGCAGCTATCAGCAATACCCGGAGGTGGACGAATATTTCCGCCACTGCTTCGAGGCGCGCAAGCAGCGCCTGGGCACCGAACGGGCGCGGCTGCTGCCGTTCACCGGCAACCTGTTCCCCAACGCCTCCTATCATGGCCGCCAGCCGCGCGGCATCTGCGTCTGGCACCCGCATGGCGCGACCGAGACCGAGGCCTGGCGGTTCTTCCTGGTGGATGCCGACGCGCCGGCTTCGGTGAAGGACGTGCTGCGCCGCTTCTACATGCGCTATTCCGGCCCCGCCGGCATGACCGAGCAGGACGACATGGAGAACTGGCTCTACGCCACCGCCGCCAGCCAGGGGCCGATCGCCCGACGGCATCCGTTCAACTACCAGCAATCCATCGGTGCCTTCCGCACCGGCGATCCGCTGCCCGGCGACGTCTCCCTGCAGATGACCGAACAGAACGCGCGCAACTACTATCGCGTCTGGCGCGGCTACATGCAGGGCGATCCGTGGGCGGCGCTGATCGGCGCGCCGGCGCTGCGGGCGGCGGCGGAATGAGCGCCGAGGACGCGGCGCGCCGGGCGCTGGCCGCCGAGCTCGCCGAGTTCCTCTATCTGGAGGCCGATCTGCTGGACGAGCGCCGGTTCACCGAATGGCTCGACCTGCTGGCCGAGGACCTGATCTATTTCATGCCGATCCGCCACAACGTGAAATTCGGCCAGCACGCGGCGCGCGAGAACACCCGCCAGGGCGAGGGGATTTCCTGGTTCGACGAGGACAAATGGACGCTGGGCAAGCGGGTCGAGCAGATCCTGACCGGCGTCCATTACGCGGAGGAACCGCTCTCGCGCACCGCGCATCTGGTGACCAACATCCGGGTGATTTCCGCCACCCCGTCCTTCGCCGCGGCCGAGACCGCCGAGGTCAGCAGCCGCTTCCTGATCCAGCAGAACCGGGTGGAATACGAAACCACCCAGTTCGTCGGCCGCCGCCGCGACATCCTGCGGCGGGAGGCGGCCGGCTGGCGGATCGCGCGGCGGGAGATCATCCTGGAACAGAACGTGCTGGTGGCGAAGAATCTGAGTATCTTCTTCTGATACCAGCCGGCGTTGATGTGGACCCATGAGGCATGGGTCGACGCCGGCTTGCTGGCCTACCGGGAACCGGACGACTCGCTCGGGCTCTCCGATCTGGCCAGCGCGGCGCTGTCGGAATGCCGCCGTGGCAAGACCTCCCGACACCCGCCGACCGGGCTGTCGCGCCAGTCGGTGTTCGGTCGCCTCGCCGGCTATGAGGATGTGAACGATGCCGAACGTCTTGCCCATGATCCGGCGATGCGTGCCATGGTCGATCGCACCGGGCCGGATCGACAGGCTGCATCGACCCGCCGGATGGGCCGTTTCGAGATCGCTCCGCCACGGTCGATCGGTCACATTCCGGATGCCCGAGGTCATGGTGCCGCGTGCGCTGTTCGGGCAGATACTCGATGCCATCGCGGCACTCCGACCACTCCCACCGGTGCGATGCCGGGCGCCACCGCAGTCACTGCCGGTGCAGACTGTCGGCAGGGGAACTGCGTTCATTTGTCACCCGACCCAGCAGACTCTCAGGTCGGACGGCAATCTTTGACCGGTGACGCCGGCCGCGGGCGCCCTCCTGGCACTTCCGCCGTTGCAAAGTCCGTCAGGCGGCGGGTATGCTACCTTTCAGATAGCCGCATGCGCCGGCCATCTGGCGTATGTCGGTTGAAAGAGGATCCGCCTCATGCCTTGGCTTTGGCTGGTATCGTACTTCTTCGGCGGCGCGTTCACGGAAAACGCGATTCCACACTTGGTCTCCGGGCTTACGGGCCGCGCCTTTCAAAGCCCATTCGCCAAGCCGCCGGGCAAAGGGCTTTCGTCATCGAAGGTGAACGTGGTTTGGGGTTTCGCCAACCTCGTGATCGCCTATCTGCTCGTCGCGCGGGTCGGCGCGTTCGACTGGAAGGAGACGCTGGATGTCGTCGCCCTCGGCCTGGGCTTCCTTCTCAAGGGCATCGGCTCGGCGCACCATTTCGGAAAATTCCATGGCGGCAACAACCCTACCAATGGGTGAGCATTTACCGGTGTCATACCAACCGGCGAAATGGCCGACTCTTCCGGCCATAACGCCGGTTGGTCTGCGCGTCGGGTTGGCGGGCGGCGGCGCGCGAAACGTGACCTGATACCAGCCGGCGTTGACCCATGCCTCATGGGTCAACATCAAGGTCGGCTGGTATCAGAGAATGACCGAGAAAAGATAGGATGATACCCGCGCGCCTCAACGCTTGGTCAGGTCCACCACCGCCGCGAACCCGCCCTCGGTGCCCAGCGCCAGATGCCCCCCGGCCTCCGACCAGGCCAGCGCCGAGACCGCCGCTTGCCGTGCCGGCGCGATCGGCATGATGCGCGAGGACGCCACCTCGGCCAGCACCACCAGCCCGTCGGCGAAGCCGCCGGCCACCACCTCCTCACGCGGGTGGAACGAAACCGCGGCGCACAGCACCCCGTCCCCGCCGGCCAGTTCCAGCGGCGCCTTGCCCATCGGTCCGCCGCCGAAGAACGGCCACAGCACCATCGCATCCGATCCGCTGGTGGCCAGCCATTTGCCGGTGCGGCTGAACGACAGCGACTTCGTCTTGGCGGGGTAGCCGCTCATGCGCAGATGCTTGCCCTCGGGCAGCGACCAGCCATGCAGGGCGTTCTCCTGCATCGCCGTCACCAGCGCCTCGGCATCCGGATGCAGGGCCACGCCGGTGTGGCTGCCCTTCCATTCCAGCAGCCGCGGCGCCGCCCCGGCCGAGGCGGTGAACCACAGGCTGGCGCCGTTGTAGTGCGAGGCCGCCAGCCGCTTGCCGCGCCCGTCGAAGGCCAGCCCGGTGCCGGTGGAGGGATGCGCGAGTTCGCGCAGCTTGCGCCCGGAGCCATCGAACAGATGCACGATCTTGCCCACCGCGGCGGCGATCAGTCCCGCCGCCGGGTGGCTCGCCACCTGCTCCACCCATTTCATCCCGAAACCGCCCAGCACGCTCACGTCGCCCGCCGCGGTGACATGCTTCAGCGCCCCGTCGTCGCCGCCGGTCACGAAGCCGCCGGCCGGGTGCGCCGCCAGCGCCAGGATCGCGCCGTCATGCACCGCCACCTTGCGCCATTCCGCCGGGCGCGCCGGATCGACCAGAAACAGGCTGCCGTCCCCCAGCGCGAACCCGGCCAGCCCGGCGCGGTCGAACCGCGCGCCGGCGACGAAGGCACCAAGGTCGCGGGTCGCCCCGCGGGTCTCCACCAGATAGCCGCCGCGCTCGCCCATGGTCAGGCCGCGTCCGCCTGGCAGGATTCGAAGCCACGGCGCAGCTGCGGGCGGTTGAGGTTGCGGCCGATGAACACGATCCGGCTGACCCGGGGCTCACCCTCCCGCCAGGGGCCGATGTAGTCGCCGTCGGCGATCATGTGCACGGCCTGGAAGGCGAAGCGGCGGGAATCCCCGGCATAGGCAAGAATCCCCTTGGTGCGCAGCAGGTCCGGCCCCTTGTCGGCCAGCAGCGCGCCGATCCAGGCGTTGAATTTCTCCGGATCGATCGGGCGGGAGACCTCGAAGCTGACCGAGGTCACGTCCTCGTTGTGCTCGTGCGCATCGTCTTCGAGGAAATCCGGGTGATCCTCCAGCACGCGGCCGAGGTCGAAGGCGCCGCGGTCCAGCACCTGCGCGATCGGCAACGCCGCGCGCTCGGTGCGGTGGATCACGGCGAAGCGGTTGATCTGGCGCAGCCGCGCTTCCACCGCGGCGAGTTCGTCGGCGGTCACCAGATCGGTCTTATTGAGCACGATCACGTCGGCGAAGGCGATCTGATCCTCGGCCTCGTGGCTGTCGGCGAGGCGGGCCAGCACGTGCTTGGCGTCCACCACCGTCACGATCGCATCGAGCCGGGTCTTCGCCTTCACGTCCTCGTCGATGAAGAAGGTCTGCGCGACCGGGGCGGGGTTGGCGAGGCCGGTGGTCTCGATGATGATGCCGTCGAAACGGTCGCGCCGCTTCATCAGCCCGCCGACGATGCGGATCAGGTCGCCGCGCACGGTGCAGCAGACGCAGCCGTTGTTCATCTCGAACACTTCCTCGTCGGTATCGACCACCAGGTCGTTATCGACGCCGAGCTCGCCGAACTCGTTGATGACCACGGCGTATTTGCGTCCGTGCTGCTCGGAGAGGATGCGGTTGAGCAAAGTGGTCTTGCCGGCCCCGAGATAGCCGGTGAGCACGGTGACGGGAACCAGGGCGGATTCGGTATCGGCGGGCATGGCATCCTCCGGCGGCGGTTGGCGGGTTATATAGGCACGGCGCGGCGGCGCGTCATTGGGGCGCTCAATGCGCCGCCGCCCAGTCGCGCCCCTGCCCGGTCTCCACCACCAGCGCCACCGACAGGCTGGCGGCGGACTCCATCACCCGCCGGGCCACCTCCGCCACAAGGGGCGCCTCGGCCTCGGCCGCCTCGAACAGCAGCTCGTCATGCACCTGCAGCAGCATCCGCGCGCCGAGCCCGGCCTCGGCCAGGGCAGAGGGCAGGCGCAGCATGGCGCGCTTGATGATGTCCGCCGCGCCCCCTTGCAGCGGCGCGTTGATCGCCTGGCGCTCGGCATAGGCGCGGCGGGCCGGGTTGCGGTCGGCGATGCCCGGGACATGGCAGCGCCGGCCGAACGGGCTCTCCACGTATCCCTGCCGGCGCGCGATCTCGCGGGTGCGCTCCATATAGGCGCGGATCTCCGGGTAGCGGGCGAAATAGGCCTCGATCAGCCGCCGCGCCTCGCCCGGCTCGATGCCCAGCTGGCGCGCCAGGCCGAAGCCGCTGATGCCGTAGATGATGCCGAAATTGATCGCCTTCGCCCGCCGGCGCAGCATCGGGTCCATCCCGGCCAGCGGCACGCCGAACACCTCGGCGGCGGTGCGGGCATGGATGTCCTCCCCGCGCGCGAAGCTCTCCTTCAGCGCCGGGATATCGGCGACATGGGCCAGCAGGCGGAGTTCGATCTGCGAATAATCGGCGCTGACCAGCAGCCGGCCGGGGGGGGCGACGAAGGCGCGGCGGATGCGCCCGCCCTCCTCCGTTCGCACCGGGATGTTCTGCAGGTTAGGGTCGGTGGAGGAGAGCCGCCCGGTGGAGGCGATCGCCTGCGCGTAGCTGGTATGCACCCGTCCGGTCTCGGGATTGATCTGATCGACCAGCGCGTCGGCATAGGTGGATTTCAGCTTGGCGAGCTGGCGCCAGTCCAGCACCTCGGCGGCCAGCGCGATGCCCTGATCGGCCAGCGTCTGCAACACCGCGGCATCGGTGCCCCAGGCGCCGGTCTTCATCCGCTTGCCGCCCGGGATCCCCATCTCGTCGAACAGCACCTCGCCCAGCTGCTTGGCCGAGGCGACGTTGAATTCATGCCCGGCCAGGCGATGGATCTCGGTCTCCATCACCGCCATGCGCTCGGCGAACTCGGCGGAGATGCGGCGGAGCTCGGCGGCATCGACCAGGATGCCGGCGCGCTCCATCGCCTCCAGCACCGGAACCAGCGGCCGTTCGAGACGCTCGTAGAGGGCGAGCGCCTTCGCCTCCCGCAGCCGCGGGCGCAGCAGCTGCCACAGCCGGAGCGTGACGTCGGCATCCTCGGCGGCGTAGGCGGTGGCGCGCGCGATCGGCACCGCGGCGAATTGGATGCGGGCGCGGCCGGTGCCGGTGACCTCGTCATAGGCGATCGGGGTGTGGCCGAGATGCAGCCGGGCGAGCTCGTCCATCCCGTGGCCATGCAGGCCGGCCTCCATGGCGTAGGACATCAGCATGGTGTCGTCGAACGGCACCGGATCGGGGAAGCCGGCGCGCGCCATCACCTCGCGGTCGTATTTGGCGTTCTGATACACTTTCATCACGGTATCGTCGGCCAACAGCGGCGTCAGCGCCGCCCGCGCCTCATCCAGGCTCAGCTGCGGCGCGAGATCGTGATGGGCGAGCGGGACATAGGCGGCGCGGCCGGGGGCAACCGCCAGCGACAGCCCGGTGATGGACGCGCGCAGCGCGTCGAGCCCGTCGGTCTCGGTATCCAGCGCCACCACCCCGGCGTCGCGCGCCGCGGCGACCCATTCGGCCAGGGTCGCGGCATCGGTGATGGTCACATAAGGGCCGAACCCGTCGGCGGCGGTCGCGGGCGCCGGCACGGCGGGCGTGGGGGCGGGATCGGCGCCGAGCCGGGCCAGCAGCGAGCGGAACCCCTGCGCCTCGAGGAACGCGCGCAGCTTCGCCATGTCCGGCGGACGCACCGCCAGGGCATCGAGCGGCAGCGGCAGCGGCGCGTCGGCGCGCAGCCGCACCAGCTCGCGCGACAGCCGGGCCAAGTCGGCGTGCTCCACCAGCGCGTCTCGGCGCTTGCCGGGTTTCATCCGCGGGGCGGCGGCCAGCACATGATCCAGATCGCCGAACTCGGCCAGCAGCTCCGCCGCCCGCTTCGGCCCGATCCCGGGCACGCCTGGCACATTGTCGGTGGGATCGCCGATCAGCGCCTGCAAGTCGATCATCTTCGCCGGCTCGACGCCGAATTTCGCCACCACCTCGGCCGGGCCGATCGGCGCCTGCTTGATCGGGTCCAGCAGCGCCACCCCCGGCCCGATCAGCTGCATCAGGTCCTTGTCGGAGGAGACGATGGTCACCGTCCCCCCCTCGGCGCGGGCGGCGGCGGCATAGGCGGCGATCAGATCGTCGGCCTCCCAGTCGGCGAGTTCGATCGCCGGGATGCCGAACGCATCGGTCGCCTCCCGCACCAGCGGGAACTGCGGCACCAGCGCCTCCGGCGCCGGCGGACGGTGCGCCTTGTAGGCTTCGTAGAGCCGGTTGCGGAACGTGTGCCGCCCGGCATCGAAGATCACCGCCAGATGGCTGCCGGTATGCTCGCGCTGCAGGCGCCAGAGCATATTGGTGAAGCCGAACACCGCGTTCACCGGCGTCCCATCGGGCCGCGTCATCGGCGGCAGGGCGTGGAAGGCGCGGAAGATGAAGCCCGAGCCGTCGATCAGCACCAGCCGGAGCGGTTCCGCGTGCTCAGTGTCCGCTGGCGTGGCCGGCCCCTTCCTTCAGCACGAAGCGGCGCGAGCAATAGGGGCAGACCACGTCGTGCTCGACGATGCGCAGGAACACGCGCGGATGGCCGAGCGGGCCGTCGCCGCCGTCGCAGGCGACGGTGCGGTCGGTCACCATGATGGTTTCCGTGGCGAGCGGTTCGGGGGCGGGGGCGCCATCCGGCATGAGGCGGGTCCGTGAACGCGGGCGAGGGCGGCAGGATAGCCCGGCCGGCTCAGACGTGGAAGCTCTCGCCGCAGCCGCAGCGGCCCTTCTCGTTCGGGTTGACGAAGGTGAAGCCGGAGGAGAGCGGCTTCGTCTCGTAATCCATCACGGTGCCGATCAGGAACAGGCTGGCGCGGCGATCGACCAGCACGGTCAGGCCCTTGTCGGTGACCACCTCGTCGCCCGGTCCCGGCGCGTCGGCCCAGGACATCTCATACGACAGGCCCGAGCACCCCTTGGTGCCGACGCTGATGCGCAGCAGCTTGCCCTGCTCGCCACGCTCGTAGAGCGCGCGCAGCCGGGTGGCGGCGGCCTCGGTCAGGGTCATCAGCGGCGGTAGTTCGCGGCCGGGACGGCGGGTGGTGGTGGTGGTGCTCATCGGATGGGGCTCAGAACATGTTGAGTTGTAGGCGGGC
>DAHWNE010000383.1 GCA_027340195.1 Acetobacteraceae bacterium
AGCGCCGCCGCCGCGACCGGCAACCGCCCGGGCCGCCCGATCACCCCTGCCTGCGGCGCGCCGCCCGCATCCGCCAGCTCGGCGCCGAGATGCAGGGCCACCGGTTCCTCCGCCCCCGCCAGGGCGCAACCCATGAAATCCAGCGCCGCCTGAGCCGCGGCCTGGCGGGCCGGCGGGGGCAGCGTCTCCCAGCGTGTGGCGGCGGCCTGTTCGGCCAGGCGCAGGGTCAGTCCCTCGGCGGTCATGGATGCCTCCCTGGCTGTGGTCGCGCGGTCATTCGCCGCGGAAGACCGGCTTGCGCTTCTCGTTGAACGAAGCGATGCCCTCGCGCCGGTCGGCGGTGGGCACCATGCGGTTATAGGCCTCGATCTCGAACATCATGCCGCTGGCGAGATCCATGTTGAGGCCATAATTCACCGACTGCTTGATCTGACGCACCGAGATCGGCGCATTGGCGGCGATACGCGCGGCGGTGGCCAGGGTATCGGCGAGCAGCGTCTCGGCCGGGCAGATGCGGTTGACCATGCCCCATTCCAGCGCCTCCTGGGCGGTGAAGGGGGTGCCCGTCAGCATGATCTCCTTGGCCCGGCGCGCGCCGACCGCGCGCGGCAGGTTCTGGGTGCCGCCGGCGCCGGGCATGATCCCCAGCGTGACCTCGGTCAGGGCAAAGCGGGCGTGCGAGGCGGCGTAGATGAAATCCGCGGTCAGCGCGATTTCGAGCCCGCCGGCATAGGCAGCGCCGTTCACCGCCGCGATCAGCGGTACCGGGCAAGCGAGCAGGGCACGGATCGCCCGCTCGAAGATCAGGTGCTGGTCCTGCCACTGGCGGTCGGTCATGCCGTTGCGCTCTTTCAGATCGCCCCCGGCGCAGAAGGCACGATCGCCGGCGCCGGTCAGCACCACGCAGCGCTGGGCGGCGGGATCGGCGGCGATCGAATCGAACAGCGCCAGCAGGTCGCGTCCGAGCTGGGTGTTCATCGCATTCGCCGCCTCCGGCCGGTTGAGGGTGACCAGCAGGATATGCGGCTCGTGGGTGGCGACGGTCAGGGTCTCGAATGCGTGCATCGGCGGGTCCATCGGTTGGCGCGACCGAGGGTAGCGCCGGGACGGGCGGCTTCACATCCCCCTGCCCCGGCCGCACACTGGCCGGGCAATCCGGGAGAGCCGCATGAGCTTCGAGAACATCGCCGTGACCCGCGCCGGGCATCTGGCCACCATCGAGATCCGCCGCGCGCCTAACAATTTCGTCTCCGTGCCGATGGTGGCCGAGATCGCCGACGCGCTCGAGGCGCTGGACCGCGAGGCGGAGTGTCGCGCGGTGGTGCTGTGCGCGGACGGCAAGCATTTCTGCGCCGGTGCCGATTTCTCCTCCCGCGGTCCGGACGGGCGCGGCGAGCCGGTGGAGCGCGGGCGGCACCTGTACAAGGAAGCGGTGCGGCTCTGGCGCACGACGAAGCCGATGGTCGCGGCGGTGCAGGGGGCGGCGGTGGGCGCCGGGCTCGGCCTCGCGGTGATGGCGGATTTCCGGGTGGCCTGCCCGGAGGCCCGGCTGTCGGCAAATTTCACCCGCATGGGGTTCCACCCGGGCTTCGGCCTGACCGCCACCCTGCCGCGGCTGATCGGGGCACAGAAGGCGGCGCTGGTGTTTTATACTGGCCGGCGGTTCACCGGCGAGGAAGCGCTGGCGATGGGGTTGGTCGATCGGCTGGTGCCGGCCACCGAGCTGCGCGCGGCGGCCCAGGCGCTCGCCGCGGAGATCGCGGAGGCCGGACCGCTGGCGATCGTCTCCACCCGCGAGACCCTGCGCCGGGGCTTGGCCGAGGCGGTTCAGGCGGCCACCGAGCGCGAGTACCAGGAGCAAACCTGGCTGCGTCAGACCGAAGATTTCCGCGAGGGCACGCGGGCGATGGCAGAGCGGCGGACGCCCGTGTTCAAGGGTTCGTAGCGGCGAGCCGATCGGCCATCGCGCGCACATACTCGGCGCGGGGGCGGAAGCCGGGGTCGTCGCGGCAGGCGGCCTCGGTCGCAGCCACGATCTCGGCATCCGGACGATCCAGGTCCAGCGCGTCCCCACGGGGCTGCGGGACATGGAACGGGGTGTCCAGGTACGCTTCCAGCGTGTTGCCCTCCGGGTCGCGGAAATACACCGACCAGGCGTTGCCGTGACTGGTCTGGCGCAGCGCGCTCGCCCCGAGTGCCAGGGCGCGGTCGCGCACCGCGCGCAGTTCGTCGAGCGAGCGGACCGTAAACGAGATCTGGTTGATGGGGTTGTAGCCGTCGGTCTCCGGCCGGCCGGAGACCAGCACGACCTGGTGATGGCACTCGGGATCGGCGGTCAGGAATACCATCTCGGTGCCCGGTACCCGGCCGGGCCCGCGGTCGGCGACGGAGAGACCCAGGACTTCGGTATAGAATCGGGTCATGGCGGGAAGATCGCGGACATAAAGACCCATATGGGTGAGCTGCGCGCGGATGGCGGGCATGGGCGTCCTCCTCTGCTGGCGGTTGGCGATGAGACTGGCGCCGGCGGCGCGTCGGGGCAAGCCGGGCTACGGCGCACGCAACCAGGCCGCGATGTCGGTGGCCAGACGCTCCGCGCCATGGTCCATCATCAGCATGTGCGAGTGGCCGGGCTGGCCGCGCTGCGCCATTTCCCACAGTGCGTTGGGCACGCCGCGCGCGCCGAGGGCGGCGGCGAAGTCGCGCATCGCTTGGGTTCGGGCGGCGGCGTAGGGGTCGCAGTCGAGAAAATCGCCCAACACCGTCAGCACGCGCTGGCGCGCGGGATCGAGGGTTGCGGTGTAGCCCGAGGGTTCCAGCGCCACCACCGCGCGCACCTGATCGGGGCAGGCGGCGGCGGCACGGAGCGCGAGTTCGCCGCCATGCGAATGGCAGATCAGGTCGCAGGGGCCGATGCGGTGGATGGCGGCGATCAGGGCCGCCACCTGGATGTCGTTGGTGCTGGTCCAGCGGGGGACGAAGCCGCGGACGAATTCCGCCATATGCGCGATCGGGAAGCGCTGGCCGGGAAACGGGCGATCGGGGTAGCCCGCGGCTGGGCCGAAGCGGAACAATTCCCAGGCCCACTCGGCGTTGCGGGCCAACGGCGCATCTGGCCAAATGTCCGGGAGGGCACAGAAGCCGGCGCGGCCGCGCTCGACATTGTCGATCACGAAGACCGGGAAGCCGAGGCGCAGGAACTGCTCCTGCCAGCCGGGGCGGCCGTCGGGGGTGGTTTCCCAACTGGCGCCGGAGAGGCCGCCGCCATGGACCAGCAGCAGCGGGCGGTCGGTGGCGCCCTCCGGGCGGAACCATTGGACGTAGGCCTGCTCGATCGCGTAGTGGCCATTGGGGTCATAGGTGACGGTGGTATGGGGGGTGAAGGCGATGCTGCGGCGGGGCTGGTCGGTGAGCACGAGCGTGCGCCCGCCGATGTGGAAGCTGCCCATGGCGGCAAGGGTGAGGGGGGCGGGCATGGCGGGGCCTCCTGCGACGGGGGATGATGACGGACCAGATCCATTTCGCCGACAATCTGGACGTGCTGCGCGCGCTGGCGGACGGCTCGGTCGATCTGATCTATATTGACCCGCCATTCAACACCGGGCGGCAGCAGAGCCGAACCCGGCTGCGGACCGTGCGCGACCCGGAGGGTGACCGGGTGGGCTTCGGGGGGCGGCGCTATGCGACGACGGTGCTGGGCCGCGCGGCGTTTGTCGATGCGTTCGATGACTATCTGGCGTTCCTGGAGCCACGGCTGATCGAGGCGCACCGCGTGCTGGCCCCGCATGGCAGCCTCTATTTCCACATCGACCCGCGCGAGGCGGCGGCCTGCCGACTGCTTCTGGATTCCATCTTCGGACGGGCGGCGTTCCTCAACGAGATCATCTGGGCCTATGACTACGGCGGCCGTCCGCGCGACCGCTGGCCGGCCAAGCACGACACCATCTTCCTCTACGCGCGGGTGCCGGGCCGGCATCTGTTCGACCGCTCGGCGATCGACCGCATCCCCTACATG
>DAHWNE010000384.1 GCA_027340195.1 Acetobacteraceae bacterium
TCCCCCGCCGGCCGCCACCAGCACGTGAGTGAGGTCCGGGGCCTGGGCCGCGAGGTCCAGCCCCACCGTCCCCTGCCCCGCGATCACCGCCGCATCGTCATAGGCATGAACCGCCAGCGCCCCGGCTGCCCGCTGACGCTCCTGGCTCGCCGCCAGCGCGGCGGCATAATCGGCGCCGGTCGCCACCAGCCTTGCGCCATAGGCGGCGATCCTTGCCTGCTTCGCCGCTGGGGTCGGTTCGGGGACGAAAATCTCCGCCGCCAGCCCCAGCGCCCGCGCCGCATAGGCGACCGCCGCCCCGTGATTGCCGCCCGAGGCGGCGATGATCCCGCCCGCCAGCGCCGGATCCCCCGCCGCCTGCGCCGCCAGGATGCGATTGAAGGCGCCGCGCGGCTTGAAGCTGCCGGTGTGCTGCACCAGTTCCAGCTTGAGGGTGAGCGGCGCGGAGGCGAACAGATCGCCTGCCGGCAGCGTCAGCACCGGGGTTCGCCGCACCCGCCCGGCCAGCGCCGCGGCGGCCGCGCTGATCGCCGCCCGATCGGTCATCGCTGCCATTCCCGACGCCGCCGAAGCTGTGATATCATGCGAGGAACGCCCTCCCGGACCTTGACCATGCCAGACGGATCACCGCGCATCAGGCCCTGGAACAGACCGTCACGATACGGTCAGCGCGGACAGAATTCCACAACGGAACAATACTCTACACGATCCGGCCGCCATGGCAAGTGAAGCCGCCCGCACCCTGCACGCCAGCTGCGTCGCCCGTGACGGCGCCGGCGTGCTGCTGCTGGGTCCGCCCGGCTCCGGCAAGTCGGATCTGGCGCTGCGCCTGCTCGCCCGCGGTTTCGATCTGGTGGCCGACGACCAGGTGGTCCTCACCGGCATCGAGGCCGCCCCGCCGCCGGCTCTGGCCGGGCTGCTGGAACTGCGCGGCCTCGGGATCATCCGCCGCCCCTTCGTTGCACCGGTTCGGCTGGCGCTGCGGGTGCGGCTCGGCCCGCCGGGGCCCCGCCTGCCCGCCGCCCTGCCGCCGGGACTCGCGGAAATCCAACTGGACGCCACCGCCGCCTCGGCGCCGGAGCGGGTGGCGGTGGCGCTCGATTGCGCCACCGGCCGCGCCGTCGCGGTGGTCGGAGCCTTCGCCGCATGAGTGAAGCCCGCCGCGTGGTGGTGGTGACCGGCCTCTCCGGCGGCGGCAAGGCCTCCGTGCTGCACGTGCTCGAGGACCTCGGCTACGCCGCCATCGACAACCCGCCGCTCGAGATGCTCGAGGAAACGGTGCGCCGCACCAAGCGCCGGCTGGCGATCGGTATCGACGCCCGCACCCAGGATTTCGACGAGACCGAATTGCTGGCCGCCCTCGGCCGGCTGCGCGCCACCGCCGGCCTCGCCCCCGAGCTGGTCTTCGTCTGGGCCGACGATGCCACGCTGCTGCGCCGCTACACCGAAACCCGCCGCCGCCACCCGCTGGCCCCGGAAGGGCGCGTGGCCGACGGCATCGCCGGCGAACGCGCGCTGACCGCCCGGCTGCGGGCGGCGGCCGATCTCTCGCTCGACACCTCGGCCCTGCCGGTGGCGGCGATGCGCCGGCTGGTCGAGCAGTATTTCGCCCCCGGCCAGGCGGCGCCGCGGATGGTGGTGACCCTGGTCTCGTTCGCCTACCCGCACGGGCTGCCGGGAGACGCGGACCTGGTCTTCGACGCCCGCTTCCTGGCCAATCCGCATTACGACCCGGCGCTGCGGCCCGGCACCGGGCTGGACCCGGCGGTCGGCGCCTTCGTCGCCGCCGATCCCGATTGCGCCGGCTTCCTCGACCAGCTGGGGGCGTTGCTGACCCTGCTCTTGCCTCGCTTCGTTCAAGAGGGCAAAAAATATGTCACCGTTGCGGTCGGCTGCACCGGTGGCCGACACCGGTCGGTCTATATCGTGGAACGGCTTGCCGAATTTCTTGCCACCGGCGGCGGACCCGCGGCCGGGTGGAGACTGCACGTCGCGCATCGTGAACTGGCCCGCGAAGGGCTGGCCGGCGCCTATCTGACGGAACGCACGCCGGCCCCGGCCGGCGAGGGGTGAACACCATGAGTTGCACTGCCATGCGGCCGGTTTCGGCTCCGCCTCACACGGATTTCCCATGATCGGCATGGTGCTCGTCACCCATGGCCGGCTCGCCGACGAGCTGCGGCTGGCCATGGAACATGTCGTCGGCGCGCAGCGCAACGTCGACACCGTCTGCATCGGCCCCGACGACGACATCGAGGGCCGGCGTGAGGAAATCCGCCGCTGTATCGAGCATTGCGACACCGGCGACGGGGTCGTGCTGCTCACCGACATGTTCGGCGGCACGCCCTCCAACCTCGCCATCTCGATGATGGAACGCAAGGGGGTGGAGGTGATCGCCGGGGTCAACCTGCCGATGCTGGTCAAGCTGGCCAAGGTGCGCTCCAACCAGCCGCTGGCCGACGCGGTCTGCTGCGCCGAGGACGCGGGGCGCAAATACATCGCCGCCGCCTCCCACGTGCTGGCCGGCAAGCCGAACGGCAACGGTCCCTGCCAGTGACGCCGGCGCAACCGCTCCGGCGGGATGCATGAGCGGGGACGCCGGCGGCGCCGCTCCGGTGCTGACCCGTAGCGCCGTCATCCGCAACCGCCGTGGCCTGCACGCCCGCGCCGCCGCCAAGCTGGTCACCCTGGCGGAACGCTTCGGCGCCGCGATCGACGTGATCCACGCCGGCCAGTCGGTGCCCGCGCGCTCCATCATGGGGCTGATGATGCTGGGTGCCGGCCTCGGCGCCACGCTGGAACTCCGCGCCGAAGGCTGGGACGCGCGCGAGGCGCTGGAGGCGCTGGCGGCGCTGATCGAGGCCGGCTTCGATGAACAGGACTGAGCCGCCACCGCCCCAGCACCGCCGGCTGGCCGCCGTCCCGGCGGCGCGTCCCGAGAAGCGCCTCGCCGGCATCGCCGTCTCCCCGGGGATCGCCATCGGCCCGGTGTTCGGCACCGTCGAGCCGGAGCCGGAGATCCTGCGCCATCGCGTCGCCGCCGCCGACGCCCCGGCCGAGGGGGCGCGGCTGGAAGCGGCGGTCGCGCAGTCGCGCAAGCAGTTGATGAAGCTGCGCGCGCGGGTGGCCGCGCTGCCGGAGGACAGCCAGACCGAGCTCGCCCCGCTGATCGACGCCTATCTGGCGATGCTGGGCAACTCCCGCCTGCTGCGCGGCGCGCGCCGGCGCATCGCCGAGGGGTTGCAGGCGGCCGAGGCGGCGGTGCTGGCCGAGGCAGAGGCGATCGCCACCGCGATCACCGGCCAGGCCGGACGCGAGGCAAGCGCCGAGGACCGCGCCGGCCTGCGCCGCCGCGCCGACGAGATCCAGGAGATCGCGCGGCGCCTGGTGCGCAACCTCACCCGCGCGCCGTTCCAGAGCTTCGCCGCCCTGCCGCCGGGCGCGGTGCTGATCTGCGAGTCGCTGCGCCCGGCCGACGCAGCGCTGCTGGACCCGGCGCGACTCGCCGGCGTGGCGGCGGAGGAAGGCGGGGCCGACGGCCATACCGCGGTGATGCTGCGCGCGCTCGGAGTGCCGGCGGTGCTGGGGGTGCCGGGTCTGATGGGGGCGATGCGCGCCGGCGACATCGCGGTGGTGGATGGCGGGGCCGGCACGGTGGTGCTGAACCCCTCCCCGGCCGCGCTCGCCGGGGCGCGCCGGGCGCTGACCGCCTTCGCCCGCGAACGCCGCCGCTTCGCCGGGCTGCGCCGGCTGCCGGCCGAGACGCTGGACGGGATCGCGGTGGAGCTCGCGGCCAATCTGGAACTGCCGGTGGAGCTGCCGCTGATCCAGCAGGCGGGCGCGCAGGGGATCGGCCTGCTGCGCTCGGAGTTCCTGTTCATGAACCGGGAGGGGCTGCCCGACGAGGACGCCCAGACCGAGGCCTATCGCGCGGTGGTGGAGGCGATGGACGGCGCCACCGTCACCATTCGCGTGCTGGACTGGGGCGGCGAGAAGGAGATCGAGGCGCTGACCGCGGCCGGGCTGGTCTCCGAACTCGCCGATGCCAACCCCGCGCTCGGCCTGCGCGGCATCCGCCTGCTGCTGCGCGAGACCGAGTTGTTCGAGACCCAGCTCGCGGCCATCCTGCGCGCCGGCGTCGCCGGCCCGGTGCGGGTGATGCTGCCGATGGTCACCACGCTGGCCGAGGTGCGCGCGGCGCGCGAGATCTACGAGCGGGTCGGCCGCCGCCTGCGCCGCCGCGGCCTGCGCCTGGCCGAGAAGCTGCCGCCGCTCGGGATCATGATCGAGACCCCCGGCGCGGCGCTGTCGGCCGACGCGCTGGCGCTGGAGGCGGATTTCTTCGCCATCGGCACCAACGACCTCACCGCCTATACGCTGGCGGTGGACCGCGCCGAGAGCGACGTGGCGGCGCTCTATGACCCGCTGCATCCGGCGGTGCTGCGG
>DAHWNE010000152.1 GCA_027340195.1 Acetobacteraceae bacterium
TGCTGCCCGGCGAGCGGCACCGCGAGCGCGGCCCGCGCGCGCACCCCGCCATCGGCGCCGCGCCGCAGCGTCAGCGCCGACCCGGGCGCGCGCCACAGGCTGGCGGAGGCGTCGTCGATCAGCAGCACCGTCGCGTCACGGATTTCCACCAGCCGCAGCTGCGACAGCGGCCCAAACCGGGTTGGGCCGGCGATCGCGGCCGGCGGTCGCGCCAGCGCCGCCAGCAGCGGCGCCAGCAGCCCCCCCGGCGCCGCCGCCACGGCGCTGTCGCCGAACCCGACATCCAGCGCCCCGTCCCGTTGCCGCCGCAGCACCACCCGCGCCCGGTCCAGCAGCACCGCCCGCGGCGCCAGCCGCAGATGCAGCAGCGCCGGCACCGACAGCGCCACATCCGCGCGCGGCAGGCTGACCCGGTTGACCCCGGCGGCGTCGGTCAGGGTGACATCCCGCAGCACCAGCACCAGCGGCAACCCGAGGCCGCCATGGAATCCCTCCCACCCCAGCGCGACGGTACCGATCCGCGCCATCCCGGGCGCCAAGCTCCGGTTCGCCAAGGCGATCATCCGCCCGCGCAGCCACGGCAGCGCCACTGGCCCCTGCCCCAGCCGCCAGGCCAGCCCCCCCAGCGCCAGACCGCCCACCAGCGCCACCGTCAGCGCCACGGTGGCCGCGACATGCAGGCAGCGCAGGCAGGCGCGCCCGGCTTGACCGGCCAGCCGCCTCATGGCGTGCTTGCCCCGGTGCGATGACCCATGACCCGCGCGCCGCGCTCGAACGCTTCAGCCCTTATCTTGCCGATCTCGCCCGGCGCGAGGCCGCGGTGGTGCGCGCGCTGCGGGATCGCGGCCCCGGCCCGGTGGTTGCCGAGCTGCTGGCGGAGGTCGCCGCCCTGCCGCCCACTCTGGCGCGCCCGGCGCTGGCCGCAACGCTGCGCCAAGCCAAGCGGCGGCTGGCGCTGGCGGTGGCGCTGGCCGATCTGGACGGCACCTGGCGGCTGGAGCAAGTGACGGCCGCGCTCTCGGATTTCGCCGCCGCCGCGCTCACGGCCGCGGTCGCCCGGCTGCTGCGCGAGCTGCACGATGCCGGGCGGATCCGCCTGCCGGATCCGGCGCGACCGGCGCGCGGCAGCGGGCTGATCGTGCTGGGCATGGGCAAGCTTGGCGCGCGCGAGCTGAATTATTCGAGCGATATCGACCTCATCCTGATCTTCGATCCCGACGCCCCACTATACGCCCCCGCCGCCGTTGGCGAGGCCGCGCCCGAACCCGGGCCGTTGATGAGCCGCCTCGCGCGCGACCTTGTGACCCTGATGGAAGCCCGCGACGCCGAGGGCTACGTCTTCCGCACGGATCTGCGCCTACGCCCCGATCCGGCGGCGACGCCGCCCTGCATCAGCCTGCCCGCCGCTGTCGCCTATTATGAAACCATGGGCCAGAACTGGGAGCGCGCGGCGATGATCAAGGCGCGCCCGGTGGCCGGCGACTTGGCGGCCGGGGCGGCGTTCCTGGAGGCGATCCGCCCGTTCGTCTGGCGACGCGGGCTGGATTTCGCGCTGATCGCCGACATCCACGCGGTCAAGCGGCGGATCGACCGCCACCGCGCCGGCGCCGCGCCGAGCGGCGATGCGATCGGGCGCATCGCCGGGCGCAACATCAAGCTCGGACCGGGGGGCATCCGCGAGATCGAGTTCCTGGCGCAGACCCTGGCGCTGGTCTGGGGCGGGCGCGATCCGGCGTTGCGGGTGCCGGCCACGGTGCCGGCGCTGCGGGCGCTGGCCCGCGCCGGGCTGATCCCGCGCCGCGGCGCCGGCTCCCTGTCCCGCGCCTATCGGTTCCTCCGCCGGGTCGAGCACCGGTTGCAGATGGTGGAAGACCGGCAGACGCACAGCCTGCCCGCGCGCGGACCCGAACTCGATACGTTCGCCCGCTTCATGGGCTATCCCGGCACGCTGCCCCTGGCCCGTGCCCTGCTCGGCCATTTCGGCCGGGTGCGTGCCTGCTACGCCGAGGTCTTCGAGCAGCTCCCCGACCCGCTGGGCGCGGGAAGCACGGTGGGCGAGATCGACCTCAGCGGCGACGATCCCGCGCCGGCGGAGACGGCGGCGCGCCTCACGGCGCTGGGTTTCCGCGACCCGCCGCGGCTGATCGCCATCCTGCGCGGCTGGCTCGCCGGGCGGGTGCGGGCGCTGCGGTCGGAGCGCGCGCGGGAGATCCTGGCCCGGCTGCTCAGCGCCATCCTGGCCGAGTTCGCCCGCCAGCCGCAGCCGGACGAGGCTTTCGCCCGATTGGACGCGCTGCTGGCGCGGCTGCCGGCCGGGGTCGGCCTGCTCGCGCTGTTTGAGCGCAACCCGGCGCTGATCGAACGGCTGGCCGCGATCCTGGGCGCGGCCCCCTCGCTCGGCGAGTATCTGGCGCAGAACGCGGGGGCGCTGGACGCGCTGCTGGCCGAGGACACGCCCGATCCCGGACGCAGCCTGCGGGCGCGGCTCGCGGATGCGCGCGACCTGGAAACCACCATCGCCACCGTGCGCGCGGTGGTGCGGGAGGTGGAGTTCGCGGTCGCGGCGGCCACGCTGGAGGGGCGGCTGGATGTCGATGCCGCGGGTGCCCGCCGCGCCGCCCTGGCCGACGCCGCCCTGGCTGCGCTGCTGGACGCGGTGATGGACGATTTCGCCGCCCGCTACGGGCGGGTGCGCGGCGGCGGGATGGCGGTGGTGCTGCTGGGCAAGGCCGGCGGGCGGGAGATGATGGCCGGGTCCGATCTGGACCTGATGCTGATCTACGACCACCCGGAGCGGGTCGCGGAGTCCTCCGGCGGGCCGCGCGCGCTGCCGGTGGCGCAGTATTTCATCCGCGCCGCCCATGCGCTGGTGGCGGCGGTGACCGCGCCGGGCGCCGACGGTCCGCTGTATGAGGTGGACATGCGGCTGCGCCCGTCCGGCAACAAGGGGCCGGTCGCGGTCTCGCTGGCCGGATTCCGCCGCTACCACCGCGAGGACGCCTGGACCTGGGAGCGGATGGCGCTGACCCGCGCGCGGGGGGTGGCCGGGCCGGCGCGACTCTGCGCGCATGTGCGCGCGGCGGTGACCGAGGCGCTGCTGGAGGCCGGCGATCCGGCGCGGGTGCGCGAAGATGCGGCGGCGATGCGGGCGCGGCTGGCGCGCGAGTTGCCGCCCGCCGGCCCGTGGGACGTGAAGTTGCGCGCCGGCGGCGGGATGGAAGTCGCCTTCATCGCCGAGGTGCTGCAACTGACCGCTGCCCGCCCGAGCTGCTTTCAGCCCGGCACGGCCCCGGCACTAAGGGCGCTGGCCGACGCCGGGGTGCTGGACGCGGCCGACGCGGCGCGGCTGATCGGCGCCGATCGTCTCTGGCGCACCGTGCAGGGGATGCTGCGGATCACCCTGGGACGGGCCCCGCCCGCCGCGCTGCCGGAGGCCTCGGCGCGGGCGCTGCTGCGGGCGGTGGCCGCGGCGCGGGGCGGCGAGGCGCCCCTTGACCTCGCGGGATTGCTCGCCATCCTCGATGCCGAGGCGGCCGCGACCCGCGCGCTGTTCGTCAAACTGGTGGGGGAGTTGCCGCCATGAGCGTGACCGAGGGCGCCCCGGCGCCGGAGTTCCGGATGAAGGCGACCGGCGGGCGCGAGGTGAGCCTCGCGGCGCTGCGCGGGCGGCCGGTGGTGCTGTATTTCTACCCCAAGGCCGATACGCCGGGCTGCACCAAGGAGGCCTGCGCATTCCAGGAGGCGCTGCCGGCGCTGGGCCGGATCGGCGCCGAGGTGATCGGGGTCTCGCGCGACAAGATGCCGGCGCTGGAGAAATTCGCCGCCAAGTTCGGGCTGACGTTTCCGCTGGCCTCGGACGAGACGGGGGAGGTATCGGAGGCGTATGAGACCTGGGTGGAGAAGTCGATGTATGGCCGGGTCTATATGGGTCTGGAGCGGAGCACGTTTCTGATCGGGCCGGACGGGGTCGTGGCGAAGGTCTGGCGTAAGGTGAAGGTGCCCGGCCATGCGGCGGCGGTGGCCGCGGCGGTGGCGGGGCTCGGGGGGTAGGGCGGGCCCCTCACCGGGGCGAGGCGCGACGCAGCCCCCGTCGCGGCCGGCTCGGAGGCCGGCCATGACGGAAGGCGGCGCCGCGGAAACCCGGCTCAGCCCGCCGGCTCGAGCACGTGGATCACCCGGCTCGCGATCCACTCCCGCGTCTTCGCGCCATAGGCGGCCATGTGCGGGGAGGCGGCGTGGGCGGCCAGCGCCTCCTTGCTCTCCCATTTCTCGATCACCACGAAGGTGTCGTCGCCGAATTTGGTCTGGAAGCCGCCCATGCCGGCGGCATCGACGGCGGGGCCGTATTCGATGCAGCCCCGCTCGGCGTGGACCGCCGGCATGTTGGCGCGGAACGCCTCCAGGATCTGGCCGCGCTGGCCGGGCTTGGCGGTGATGATGGCGATGACGTGGATCATGGCGGAACGCTTCCCCTGACTGGTGCCGGGGCAGCGTAGCGCGGCCCCGCTTCGGCGACAAAGCCGCCGCATTCCCGCCGCGCCGCGGGCTGCCTATATGCGCCCTGCCATCGCATGAGTGCCTGATCCGTGATCCGCCGTCCCGTCCTGCTGCTGGCGCTGCCACTGGCCCTGGCTGCGTGCAGCCAAAGCTACTCCCCCGACACCTACGCCGCCGGCGCCGCCCAGCAGGCGGCCAAGGTGGAGCGCGGGGAGATCATCGGCGTCCGCCCGGTGCTGATCCGCCCCGACGGCACGGTGGGGGCGGTGAGCGGCGGGGCGGCCGGCGGGGTGGCGGGATCTCAGACCCCGGGGGGCGAGGTGGCTTCGGCCTTCGGCGCCATCGGCGGGACCCTGCTGGGCGGGCTCGCCGGCAGCGCCGCCGAGCAGGCGGTGGCGGACGCCAAGGGCTACGAATACATCGTCCAGGAAACCGACGGGCACATGGTCTCGGTGGCGCAGACCGACCGCAGGCCGTTGCCGATCGGGATGCGGGTGCTGGTGATCGCCGGCAAGCAGGCCCGCGTGGTGCCGGACTACACGGTGGACATCCCTTACCAGCGGCCAGGGAAGAAGCACGCGCCGGACCTGGCGGCCGGCCCGCCGGGGCTGGCGGCGGCGACCAACCCGACCGTCGCGCCGCCGTCCGGCGCCGGGCCCTGAGCGGAGGGCGGGCAGGTCACCCTACCCGTCCTCGAGATCCCTCGGAAACACCACGTCCCGATGCACGTCCACCGACAGCAGCAGCCCGAACCCCCCCATCACCGCGATCAGCGCCGACCCGCCATAGGACACCAGCGGTAGCGGCACCCCGCCCACCGGAATCACCCCCATCACCATCGCCAGATTGACGAACACGTAGAGCGAGAAATCCACCGCCACGCCGAACGCCAGCAGCCGCCCGAACTGGTGCCGGCAGCGCAGCGCGATCAGCATCGCCGCGACGATGATGACCAGCAGCAGCGCCACCACCGCCAGGGCGCCGACGAAGCCCCATTCCTCGCCGATGGTGGTAAAAATGAAATCGGTCTGCTTCTCGGGCAGGAACCCCAGATGCCCCTGGGTGCCGTGCAGATAGCCCTGCCCCCACATCCCTCCCGACCCCAGCGCGATTTTCGACTGGATGATGTTGTAGCCGGCGCCCAGCGGGTCCCGCTCGGGATGCAGGAAGGTCAGGATGCGCTGCTTCTGATAGCCGTGCAGATGCGAATAGGCGATCCGCGCGACCAGCGGCAGCGGCGCGATCGCCAGCGCGAACACCCACAGCCGCACTCCCGCCGCCAGCAGCATCGCCGCGCCGATGGCAAGGGTGATGACGGCAGTGCCCAGATTCGGCTCCTTCAGGATCAGCGCCACCGGCGCGGCGATGGCCAGC
>DAHWNE010000162.1 GCA_027340195.1 Acetobacteraceae bacterium
CCCCGCCGGACGCGGCGGAAACGGCCCGGCGGCTCCGCGCCGGCCTGACCCCGGTCGAAGCGCGGATGCTGGAGCGCTGGGGGTATCCGTACGCGTTCGGAACGTGGTCGTTCCACATGACGCTGACCGGTCGGCTGGCCGAACCGGATCGCCGGTCATGGCGACGCGCGGCGGAGAATTTCCTGGCCCCCGCTCTGGCCGAGGCGCCCGAGCTGCGTGATATCGCGGTGTTCGTCGAAACCGCCCCCGGCACGCCGCTGCGGCTGACGCGGCGGGTGCGGCTGGAGGGGTAGCCGCCGGGCCTTCCTACGCTTTCGGCTTCGCCGCCGAGATCGCCGCGGCGATGGTGGCTTCCGCCGCGGCGCGGTCGGCCCAGCCGGTGACTTTCACCCATTTGCCGGGTTCGAGGTCTTTGTAGCGCTCGAAGAAATGCTCGATGGCGCCGCGGGTGATGGGCGGCAGGTCGTCGATGGATTCCACCGCCGAATGGTGCGGGTGGACGCGGTCGTGGGGGACGCAGATGATCTTCTCGTCCGGTCCCTTTTCGTCCTCCATCTGCAACATGCCGATCGGCCGGGCACGCACCACCGCGCCGGGGACCACCTGCGAGGGGATCAGCACCAGGGCGTCGAGCGGGTCGCCGTCCTCGGCCAGGGTTCCGGGAATGAAGCCGTAGGCGGCGGGATAGGCGGTGGCGGTGAACAGGAACCGGTCCACGAACAGGGCGCCGGAGGCTTTGTCCACCTCGTATTTCACCGCCGAGCCCTGCGGGATTTCCACCACCACGTTGATGTCGGCGGGCGGGTTCTGGCCGATCGGGATTTTACCGACATCCATATCCTGGGTCTCCGGGTCGGGGCGGCGGGCGAAACAAAACTGATACCAGCCGCTGTTGACCCATTTTTCATGGGGCAACAGCAAGGGCGGCTGGTATCAGTGCAGCCAGCCGGCCAGGATCGCCAGCATCAGCAGGGCGACGATGTTGGTGATCTTGATCATCGGGTTCACCGCCGGACCGGCGGTGTCCTTGTAGGGATCACCCACCGTGTCGCCGGTGACGGCGGCCTTGTGGGCATCCGAGCCCTTGCCGCCGTGGTTTCCTTCCTCGATGTATTTCTTGGCGTTGTCCCAGGCGCCGCCGCCGGAAGTCATGGAGATGGCGACGAACAACCCGGTGACGATGGTGCCGAGCAGCATGGCACCGAGGGCGGCGAAGGCGTGGACCCGGCCACCGACGAGGTCAACCAGGACCCAGAGTACGACCGGGGCCAGCACGGGCAGCAGCGAGGGCACGATCATTTCACGAATCGCGGCCCTGGTCAGCAGGTCGACCGCCTTGCCGTATTCCGGCTTGGCCTTGCCTTCCATGATGCCGGGGATCTCGCGGAATTGCCGGCGCACTTCCACCACCACCGACCCGGCGGCGCGGCCGACCGCGGTCATGCCCATGGCGCCGAACAGGTAGGGCAGCAACCCGCCGATGAAGAGCCCGATCACCACATACGGGTCTTCCAGCTTGAAGCCGACATGCAGGGACGGGAAGTAATGCTTCAGGTCCTGGGTGTAGGCGGCGAACAGCACCAGCGAGGCGAGGCCGGCCGAGCCGATGGCGTAGCCCTTGGTCACCGCCTTGGTGGTGTTGCCGACCGCGTCCAGCGCATCGGTGGTCACCCGGACTTCCTTCGGCAGTTCCGCCATCTCGGCGATGCCGCCGGCGTTGTCGGTGACCGGGCCGTAGGCGTCCAGCGCCACGATCATGCCGGCCAGCGCCAGCATGGTGGTCGCGGCGATGGCGATGCCGAACAGGCCGGCCATCAGGAACGACAGGATGATCGCCACAGCGATCGCGATCACCGGCGCGGCGGTTGCCTCCATCGACACCGCCAGCCCCTGGATCACGTTGGTGCCGTGACCGGTGGTGGAGGATTGCGCGATCGAGCGCACCGGCCGGTATTCGGTGGAGGTGTAATATTCCGTGATATAGACGATGATTCCGGTCAGCCCCAGGCCGATCAGCGAGCAGACGAACAGGTCCGCCCCGGTGACGGCGTGGCCGGCCACTTGGCCGAGGGTGGCGCCGAAGCCGACGAACCACTCGATGATGATGGCGATGCCGACCACCGACAGCACCCCGGTCACCAGCAGCCCCTTGTAGAGCGCTTTCATGATCCCGTTATCGGCGCCGAGTTTCACGAAATAGGTGCCGATGATGGAGGTGAGGATGCAGATCCCGCCGATACCGAGCGGCAGCATCAGCACGTGGTCACGCACCGGACCGGTGAAGAAGATCGCGGCCAGCAGCATGGTGGCGACGATGGTGACCACGTAGGTCTCGAACAGGTCGGCGGCCATGCCGGCGCAGTCGCCCACGTTGTCGCCCACGTTGTCGGCGATCACGGCGGGGTTGCGGGGGTCGTCCTCCGGGATGCCGGCCTCGACCTTGCCCACCAGGTCGGCGCCGACATCGGCGCCCTTGGTGAAGATGCCGCCGCCGAGCCGGGCGAAGATGGAGATCAACGAGGCGCCGAACGACAGCGCCACCAGCGATTCCAGCACCGTGCGCAGCTGGTCGGCCGGAATGGTGTCGCGGAGGATGGCGTAATAAATGGTCACCCCGAGCAGCGCGAGGCCGACCACCAGGAGGCCGGTGATGGCGCCGGACTTGAACGCGATATCGAGCCACGCCGCCAGCCCGTTGCGGGAGGCCTGAGCGGTGCGCACGTTGGCGCGCACCGAAACATTCATGCCGATATAGCCGGCCGGCCCCGAGAGGATGGAGCCGATCAGGAAGCCGATGGCGACATGGATGCCGAGAGTGAGGCCGAGGAAGATCACGACCACCACGCCGACCATGGCGATGGTGCTGTATTGCCGGTTCAGATAGGCGCGCGCGCCCTCCTGCACCGCGGCGGAGATTTCCTGCATCCGCGAGGAGCCGGCGTCGGCCGCCAGTACCTGGCGCGAGGAAACGAATCCGTACAGCAGCGCCAATATGCCGCAGACGATGATAACGATGAAGGCGAGGGACATCCGGTGACTTCCCTGTGAGGTCGTTGGGGCCTGTCGTGTCGATGGGGACCGCGCGTCCCGGCGCCTGGGGCGCGAGCATGAACGGTCCGTAATAGCGGGGGGGCGTATGCCAGAAGCGGGCGTGGCAGGCAAACCGGGGGGCCGCGCTGCCCATTTCGCATGGCGGCATTGCAACGGACGCTTGACAGATCGGGCCGGGCAGGCCACGATCTTGCCCGTAAAATATCCGGCGGCGCCTTAAGCCGACCGGAGGCAACGGGAGGCTACAAGAAATGCGACTTCGACATCTGTTGGCCGCAACCGCGGCCGCGCTGCTGCTGCCTGTGGCGGCGCTGGCCAAGGGCCCGATCAAGATCGGGTTCCCGATTCCGCTCTCCGGGCCGACTGCCGTCTATGGCGTGCCGATCCTGAAGGGCGCCGAGTTGGCTGTGGCCGACATCAACGCCCACGGCGGGGTGCTCGGGCGCAAGCTCAAGCTGCTGCCACGCGACAGCAAGGCGAATCCGGCCGAGGCGGTACGGCTGGCGCGCGAGCTCATCGTGAAGAACGGGGTGCAGTTCCTGGCCGGGACGCTCACCTCGGCCGAGGCGCCGGCGGTGTCCACCATCGCCAAGGAAAACCATATC
>DAHWNE010000180.1 GCA_027340195.1 Acetobacteraceae bacterium
CCCCAGCCTGCGGGTGGTCCCGGGCAGCGGCGGGCTGGCCGCGGTCAGCGTCGGCAAGACCTACAACCGCCGCCCGGTGGTACGAAACGCCACCATCACCCTCGGCCGCGGCGAGGCGGTGGGCCTGCTCGGCCCCAACGGCGCCGGCAAGACCACCACCTTCTACATGATCGTGGGGCTGGTCCGCCCCGACACCGGCGCCATCTCCCTCGACGGCACCGACATCACCGGGATGCCGATGTATCGCCGCGCCCGCATGGGCATCGGCTACCTGCCGCAGGAGGCCAGCGTGTTCCGCGGCCTCAACGTCGAACAGAACATCGTCGCCGCCCTCGAGGTGGCCGAGCCCGACGCCGACCGCCGCCAGGCCATGCTGGACGGGCTGCTGGCCGAATTCGGCATCGCCCATCTGCGCCGCACCCCGGCGCTGGCGCTCTCGGGGGGCGAACGGCGGCGGGTGGAGATCGCCCGCGCGCTCGCTTCCGCCCCCTCCTACATCCTGCTCGACGAGCCGCTGGCGGGCATCGACCCCATCGCGGTGGGCGAGATCCGCGACCTCGTCTCCCACCTCAAGGACCGCCACATCGGCGTCCTCATCACCGACCACAACGTGCGCGAGACGCTGGGCATCATCGACCGTGCCTATATCCTGCATGACGGTCAGGTGCTGATGCAGGGCACGCCCGACGAGGTGGTGGCGCATCCGGACGTGCGCCGGGTCTATCTCGGCGAAGGGTTCCAGCGTTAGGCATGGCGATCGGGCTTGGTCCGAGGCTGGAACTCCGCCAGGGTCAGGCCCTGGTGATGACGCCGCAGCTGCGCCAGGCGATCAAGCTGCTGCAATACTCCAACCTCGAAGTCGCCGCCTTCGTCGAGGAGCAGCTGGAAGCCAACCCGCTGCTGGAACGCGCCGACGCCGAGGACGCGCCCGCCCCCGAACGCCCCGCCCCCGACCAGCTGCCCCAGTCCGCGAACGGCGCCGATGCCGCCACCCTCGCCGTCGCCGGCACCCTACCCGAGACCGCGCCCCTCGATACCGACTACGCCAACAGCTACGACCCCGGCACCGTGGCCGATGGCGCGCCCGGCCACGGCCGCGCCGACTTTACCGAGGACGATCGCGGCATCGAGGCCCGCGCCGAGACCCGCCCCAGCTTGCGCGACCATCTGGGCGAACAGCTGCGCCTCGGCTTCGCCGATCCGGTCGATCGCCTGATCGGCGCCCATCTCATCGCCCTGCTGTGCCCCGCCGGGCGCCTGACCGCCGCCCCCGAAGCTGTGGCGGCGGCGATGGGCGTGCCGCTCGCGCGGGTCGAAGCGGTGCGGGCGCGGATGCTGCGCTTCGACCCGCCCGGCCTGTTTGCCCGCGACTTGCGCGAATGCCTGGCCGCCCAGCTCGCCGAACGGAACCGCCTCGACCCCGCCATGGCCTGCCTGCTCGACCATCTCGACCTGCTGGCCCGGCGCGACACCCGCCGGCTGATGAGCCTCTGCGGGGTGGACGCCGAGGACATGGCCGAGATGATCGCCGAACTCCGCGCCCTCGACCCCAAGCCCGGCTGGGGCTGGGAGGAGGCGGACATCCCGCCGGTGATCCCCGACGTGCTGGTCCGCCGCGCCCCCGACGGCGGCTGGCTGGTGGAGCTGAACCCGGAGACCATGCCCCGCGTGCTGGTCAACCATCGCTTCTACACCCGCATCGTCCCGCGCGCGGCCAAGGCCGACCGCGCCTTCCTGTCCGAGCAGTTCGCCGCCGCCACCTGGCTGGTGAAATCGCTCGCCCAGCGCAGCACCACCATCCTGAAGGTGGCGGCCGAGATCATGCGCCAGCAGGACGGATTCCTGCGTCACGGCATCACCCATCTGCGCCCGCTGATCCTGCGCGACATCGCCGCCGCCACCGAGCTGCACGAGAGCACCATCAGCCGCGTCAGCGCCAACAAATACGTGGCCACCCCGCGCGGTACCTTCGAACTGAAATACTTCTTCACCACCGCCATCGCCGGCACCGACGGCGTTACCCACAGCGCCGAGCGGGTGCGCCACCGCATCCGCGCCCTGGTGGACGCCGAATCGGCGGAGGCGATTCTGTCCGACGACGCTCTCGTTGCCGCACTGCGAACCGAGGGCGTGGACATCGCCCGCCGGACCGTGGCCAAATACCGGGAGGCGCTGCGCATCCCGAGCTCGGTGCAGCGCAAACGCGACAAGGCGATGCCGGCCTGAGGCCCCGGCCGCCTGTGGTGGCTCGGCGCATTCAGGGCCGCGCGCGCACCATCGGCGCGGCCGAAGGAGAAGGCAGGATGGAGATCACGGTTTCCGGCAAGCAGGTCGAGCTGTCCGACGCGCTGCGCACCCGGGTTGCCACCCATCTGGAAGGGATCGCGGCCAAGTATTTCGACCACGCGCATGACGCGCAGGTCACCTTCAGCCGGGCGCGCAGCTTCTTCACCTGCGACATCACGCTGCACGCCGGCCGCGGCCTCTCGCTGCGCGGCGAGGGCGAGGCCGCCGACGCCCACGCCGCCCTCGACGACGCCGCCGAACACATCGCCAAGCGATTGCGCCGCTACCGCCGCCGGGTGAGCGACCACGCCCGCGACCTCGCCAACCGCGCCCGCCCGGAAGCCGCCCGCCAATACGTGCTGCGCGAGACGGAAACCGAAGCCCCGCCCGACGGCGCCGGCGAGATCGGCGCCTTCGCCACCATCGTCGCCGAGCAGACCGCCGAGATCGGCCTGCTGTCGGTGGGGGAGGCGGTGATGCAGATGGACCTTGCCGACCAGCCGGTGCGGATGTTCCGCAACCGCGCTACCTGCACCCTGAACGTGGTCTATCGCCGGCGCGACGGGAATGTCGGCTGGATCGATCCGGGAACGTGACCCCGCGCACCGAGTTGGTGGCGATGCGCGACGGTGTACGCCTCGCCACCGATATCTTCCGCCCCGATCGCGCCGGGCCGGTGCCTGCGGTGCTCGAGCGCACCCCCTATGGCCGCCATCTGCCCTCGCGCAGCGAGATCACCGCCGCGGATCGCGCGCCCGCCGCCCGCGCCGATCTCGCCCGGCGCTTCGTCGATGCCGGCTACGCGGTGATCTACCAGGACACCCGCGGCCGTTACGGCTCGGAGGGACGGTTCGAGAAATATCTCGCCGACGGCGCCGACGGCTTCGACACCCTGGCCTGGATCGCCGCCCAGCCCTGGTCCGACGGGCGGGTGGCGACCATGGGGCTGTCCTACGCCGCGCATACCCAGGCAGCGCTCGGCTGCCTCGCCCCGCCCGGCCTTGCCGCCCAGGTGTTGGATTGCGGCGGTTTCGCCGACCCATGGGAATCCGGCATCCGCCAATCCGGCGCCTTCGAGCTGAAACAAGCCACCTGGGCGTTCCGCAACGCGCTCGCCTCGCCCGAGGCGGCGGCCGATCCGGTGCTGCGCGCCGCCCTGGAGGCGGAGGACATTCGCGCCTGGTTCACCCGCCTGCCCTGGCGGGGGGGGCATTCGCCGCTGCGCCACCACCCCGACTACGAAGCCTACCTCCTCGCGCAATGGACGCATGGCGCGGACGGCCCGTTCTGGCACCAGCTCGGCATCCGCACCGCCGATTGGTACGACCGCTACGCGCCGTGCCCGGTGGTGCATCTCTCGTCCTGGTACGACCCCTATGCCCTCACCGCGACGCGCAATTTCACCGGGCTGCGGCGCGCCGGGCGAGGCCGGCAGTTCCTTATCCTCGGCCCCTGGACCCATGGCGACCGCTCCGATCGGGTGGTGGGCGAGGTCGATTTCGGCCCCGCCGCCCCGCTCGACAGCTGGGCCGGGGACTGGCCGCGCTACCGGCTCGGCTTCTTCGATCACGTCCTGCGCGGCGCCGCCTGGTCCGAGCCGGCGGTGCGGGTGTTCGTCATGGGCGGCGGCTCCGGCCGACGCACCCCGGAGGGGCATCTCGACCATGGCGGGGAATGGCTCGCCGCCGAGGACTGGCCGCTGCCCGGCACCGTCTTCACCCGCTATCACCTGCATGGCGACGGCGGGCTCGATCCCGCCCCGCCCGGTCTCGGCGCTGCCCCGGTGACCTTCGATTTCGACCCGGCGCACCCGGTGCCGACCATCGGCGGCGCCTTCTCCAGCCTCGAACCGCTCGCCACCGCCGGCGCCTTCGACCAGGTGGCCTCCCCCCGCATCTTCGGCGCCACCCCGCCCTTCCTACCGCTGGCGTCGCGGCCGGACGTGGCGGTCTTCCAAACCGCGCCGCTGGCTCGCCCGGTGCGCATCGCCGGGCCGGTGACCGCCGAGTTCTTCGTCGCCTCCGACGCGCCGGATACCGATTTCACCGCCAAGCTGATCGACGTCCACCCCGCCTCGGCCGACTACCCGCACGGCTTCGCGCTGAACCTGACCGACGGCATCCTGCGCCTGCGCTATGCCGAGGACCGCGCCCGGCCGCGCCTCAATGTCCCGGGCGAGACGCGCCGGGTGCGCATCACCCTGTTTCCCACCGCCAATCTCTTTCTGCCCGGCCATCGCATCCGCCTCGACGTGTCCTCCTCCAATTTCCCGAAATTCGACGTGAACCCGAACACCGGTGAGCCGGAGGGGGCGGCGCGGCGGCGGCGGATCGCCGCCAACACGGTGTTCGCCGATGCGGCGCGCCCGAGCGCGATCATCCTGCCGGTGCTGGCGGGGTAGGGGGGCAGGGGGGCAAGGCAGGGCAGGGAGGCCATGCCTCGCGCGCCGGCCCCGCGGCCGGCGGCGATCACCGCTCCGGCACGTTCGCCGCCAGCTCCGCCAGCCACGCCACCGCCGTCCCGTCCGAGGGCGCCCGCCAATCCCCGCGCGGCGAGAGCGACCCGCCCGCGGTCACCTTTGGCCCGTTCGGCACCGCCGAGCGCTTGAACTGGCTGGTGGCGAAGAACCGCCGCAGGAACACCGCCATCCAGCCGCGGATGGTGGGAAGGTCGTAGGCCGGACGGCGATCGGGCGGGAAGCCGGGCGGCCAGGCGCCGCGCGCGGCATCCTCCCACGCCGCCAGCGCCAGGAAGGCGATCTTCGACGGGCGGAACCCGTGGCGCAGGGTGTAGAACAGGGTGAAATCCTGCAACGCGTAGGGACCCACGCTGGCCTCGGTGCTCTGCGGCGTTGCGCCTTCGGCCACCGGGATCAGCTCGGGCGAGATCTCGGTGCCCAGGATCGCCTCCAGGATCGTGCCCACCCCGGGGGCGAACTGGCCGGAGGCGGCGACCCAGCGGATCAGATGCTGGATCAGTGTCTTCGGCACGCCCGCGTTGACATTGTAGTGCGACATGTGATCGCCGACGCCGTAGGTGCACCACCCCAGCGCCAGCTCGGACAGATCCCCGGTGCCGATCACCATGCCGTCGTGATGGTTGGCCAGCCGGAACAGGTAGTCGGTGCGAAGCCCGGCCTGCACGTTCTCGAAGGTGACGTCGTACTGCGCCGCCCCCTCCGCGTAGGGGTGACCGAGATCGGCCAGCATCAGCCGCGCCGCCGGGCGGATGTCGAGTTCCCGCGCGGTCACGCCGAGCGCGCGCATCAGCGCCAGCGCGTTGGCCTTGGTCTCCGTCCCCGTCGCGAAGCCCGGCATGGTGTAGGCCAGGATATCGGCGCGGTCCCGCCCCAGCCGGTCGAAGGCGCGCGCGGTGACCAGCAGCGCCTGGGTGGAATCGAGACCGCCGGAGACGCCGATCACGGCGCGGCGGATCCCGCTCGCTTGCAGCCGCTGCGCCAGCCCGGCCACCTGGATGTTATAGGCCTCGTAACAATCCTGTTCCAATCGCGCCGGGTCGGCCGGCACGAACGGGAATCGTTCCACCGTCCGGCGCAGGCCGAGATCGGTCAGCGGCGGGGCCAGGGTGAACTCCACCCGGCGGAACGGGGCCTGATGCATCCGCGCGGTGTCGTCGAAGGTGCCCTGGCGCATCCGCTCCTGACGCAACAGATCGAGGTCCACATCGGCCAGCGCGATCCGCTCCCCGTCCGGAAAACGTTCGGTCTCGGCCAGGGTCGCGCCGTTCTCGAAGATGCTGGCCTGGCCGTCCCAGGCGACGTCGGTGGTGGATTCCCCCGCCCCGGCGGCGGCATAGACATAGGCCGCGAGGCAGCGCGCCGATTGCGACAGGCACAGCATCCGCCGCGTCTCGGCCTTGCCGATGGTGATCGGGCTGCCGGAGAGGTTGGCGAGCACGCTCGCGCCCGCCAGCGCCGCCAACGCGCTGGGCGGGATCGGCACCCAGAGATCCTCGCAGATCTCGGCATGGACGATCAGATCCGGCAGGTCGGCGGCGGCGAACAGCAGATCGGTCCCGAACGGAACCTCGGCGCCGGCGAAGCGCGCGGTCCCGCCCACCCGCCCGGCGCCGGCGGCAAACTGGCGCGGCTCGTAGAACTCCCGGTAGTTGGGCAGGTAGGTCTTGGGCACGATGCCGAGCAGCCGGCCGCGATGGATCGCGAGCGCGGTGTTGAAGACCCGGCCCTGGTGGCGGACCGGCGCGCCCACCAGCAGCAGCGGCAGCAGCGCGCGCGAGGCGGCGACGACGGCGCCCGCCGCCGTCTCCACCGCGTCCAGCAGCGCGTCGGCCAGCCGCAGATCGTCGAGCGCATAGGCCGAGAGCGCGAGTTCCGGAAACACCGCCACCGCCGCCCCGGCGGCGTCGGCCGCCCGCGCGGCGTGCAGCACCGCGTGCGCGTTGGCCGCCGGGTCGGCCAGGGCCGCCCTCACCGTGCAGGCGGCGATGCGCGCGAACCCGTGCCGATAGAGGGCGCGAAACGTCACGCCGCCGCCCCGGGCAGCGGGAATTGTTCCAGATAGGTCATGTATTCGGGTTCGACCGCGATCTCGAGGCTGGCGAGCACCCGCACCACGCCGCAATAGAAGCCGATGGTCACGACCAGATCGACCAGGTGCTCGGCGCTGAACGTGCCCTCCAGCTCGGCCCAGGTCGCCCCCGAGACCGCGCCGGCCCCCGTCATCTCGCGCGCGGCCGCCAGCACCGCCCGGTCGGGCGCGGGCAGCGTCGTCGCCCGCCCCTCGGTCTCGGCGATCAGGGCGCGGATGTCATCGTCGGTGACGCCGAATTCGCGGCCGATCCTGATGTGATGCGACCATTCATAGGGCGCGCGGGCCAGATACCCCACCTGCAGGATCGCGAGTTCGCGCAGTCTTCCGTCCAGCGTGCTGCGGTGGCGGATATAGGCGCCGAGGCCATCGAAGGCGCGCAGCGCCCCCGGCGAATTGACCAGCGCGAGGTTGAGCGCGATCGGCCGCGCCAGCAGCGGGCGGTGCTCGGGGGCGACGGTTTCCGGAGCAAGCGAGGGAACGCGGGCCATGATGCTGCCTTACATCGCCGCCTGGGCGGCATGGACGGGTTCCAGGAAGTCCGGACGGAAGACCTTGGTCGCCATCACCTGGCAGCGGCGCACCAGCCGCCGCTCGTCGCGGCGGTAATCGGCGATGGCGCGATGGATGGTGCCCAGATGGTCCCAGACCAGCAGGTCGCGCTCGGTCCAGTGATGGGTCCAGCGGAATTCCGGGCGCAGCTGGTGGGCGAACAGGAACGCCAGCGTCTCGTCGCTTTCCTGCGGCGACAGTTCGTTGATGCGCGCCGCATAACCGGGATTGCAGTACAGCACTTTTCGCCCGGTGATCGGGTGGGTCAAGAACAGCGGGTGGACCACCGGCGGGCGGGCGCGGCGCTGCTCTTGCGTGAGCGGCGGGCGGTCGGCGCCGTTGCGGCGGGCATTTTCCCAGTATTGATTGAAATCATGCGTCACCGTGGCGTGGGCCAGCCGTTCGCGCAGCGCCTCCGGCAGGGCGTCATAGGCGGCGTGCATGTTGGAAAATTCGGTGCCGCCCAGGGCGCGGCCGTCGCGGCGCGGGATCACCACGCCATAGAGGACGTTCACGAACCCCATGACGTCGCGGTACGACATGTCGGTGTGCCATTCCTGCCCCGCATCGGGGAAGCCGATATAGCGTCCGCCTTCCTGGATGTTGGACAGCACGCCCACTTCCGGCACGCCGCGCCCGGCGACGGCTTCCTTTTCGACCGAGCCCTGGATCTCGCCGAACCGGGCGGAGAAGCTTTGCAGGGCGGCATCGTCGAGCGTCTGGTCGGGCAGCCGCAGGACCCCGTGCCGGCCGAGGGCGACCAGCAGGCGGGCGAAATCCCCCTCGGACAGCGGGCGCGAGGCGTCGAGCCCGGTGATGGTGGCGCCGAGCACCGCGCCTGTGGGTTGCACCTCGAACATGATCCGGCCCTCCCGTGAACTCCGACGGGGAGCACTGTAGCGCGGTGGCGCGCCGGCGTCAGCTTCCGTCCCGTCGTGGCCGCCCCGGGCCGCCCGACCTGGTCCCCGTCCGGGACTTGCCCGCCCGGGACCATCGGTGGCCATGGGGCGGGCATTAACCTCGCATTAGCAAAAAAGTCCTTGCCAGTCTGGCGGAAATTATTCTATACTTCCCACATCAACAACCGCAGGACCCCGACCCGTCGCCATGCCGCCGTCCCCCGTCACCCAGTTCCTGACCCACGTCGGCACGCTCCTCTCCGCGCTGCTGACCC
>DAHWNE010000181.1 GCA_027340195.1 Acetobacteraceae bacterium
CCGGGACGGGCGCCGGTCGGCACGCCGTCGCGGCGGACGATCTCTCCGGCAACGATGGTGGCGCGGTAGCCGTCCGCCCCCTGCATCAGCCGCCGCCCGCCGGCGGGCAGGTCATAGACCACGCGCGGCGCCTGCACCCGCAGCCGATCGTAGTCGATCAGGTTCAGATCGGCGCGCAACCCGGGCGCCAGTACGCCACGGTCGTGCAGGCCGATGGCGCGCGCGTTGTCGCGGGTCAGGCGGCGGATCATCCATTCCAGCGGGAACCGCCCGCCGGCGCGGTCACGGGTCCAGTGCGTCAGCGCGTAGGTCGGCGCCGAGGCATCGCACAGTACGCCGACATGCGCGCCGCCGTCGCCAAGCCCCAGCAGCGTGTTGGGATGCGCCATCATCGCCCGCACCGTCTCGAGATTGCCGGCGGCGTAGTTGCTGAGCGGTCGATACAGGATGGTCCGCCCGTCGCCTTCGAGCAGCCGGTCGTACGCGAGCGCCGCCGGGTCGCGCCCCAGCCGGCGCGCCTCCGCGCCCAGGCTGCGCTCGGCCGGCGGCTCGTAGTCCGGCGGATCGCCGAGCGGGAAGATGCGGTCCCAGTGGCGCAGCCGGAAGCTGTGTTCGCCCGCGGCGAGTTCGGCGAGCAGGCGGGCCCGCATTCCGGGGTCGCGCAGCGCGGCCAGCCGGCGTGGGAACGGGAGCCCGGCCAGCGGCCGGAACGACGGGCAATCCACGAACGGGTGCTGGGAGAGTTCGAAGCCCAGCAGCACCCCGGTGGGGCGCGAGAGCACCTGGCCGGTCATGGCCAGGCCGGCGGCGTTGGCGTCCGCGATCTTGCCGAGCAGCACGCGCCATTCCTCGGGTTTGCTGTCGCGTTCCAGGATGGTCATGGTCATCGGCCGGCCGGAGGCGGCGGCGAGACGGCGCAGCATGGCGAATTCGGGTTCCAGCTCGGCGCCGAAATCCGAGATCACCTGCAACCAGCCGCGCCCGGTGGCACCCACCGCGGCGGCGATGGCGGCGAGCTCGGCCTCCTCGGCGGTCAGGGTGGGGATCGATTCGCCGGCCAGGGTGCGGTGGTTGAGCGTGCGGGAGGTGGAGAAGCCGAGCGCTCCGGCGGCGATTCCGTCCGCCGCCAGCCGTGCCATCTCGGCGCTTTCGGCGGCGGTCGCGGGTTCCCGGGCGACGGCGCGGCTGCCCATCACATGCACCCGCAGCGCCGCATGGGGCACCTGGGTGGCGACGTCCAGGTCGAAACGACGCGCCGCCAGCGTGTCCAGATAGTCGGGGAAGCTGGTCCAGTTCCACGGCAGGCCCTCGGTCAGGACCGGTTCGGGAATGTCCTCCACTCCCTCCATCAGCTCCACCAGCCGGGCGCGGTTTTCCGGCGCACAGGGGGCGAAGCCGACCCCGCAATTGCCGACCAGCACGGTGGTGACACCGAGGGCCGAGGAGGGCGTGATCTCCTCCGACCAGGTCACCTGCGCGTCGTAATGGGTGTGCGGATCGACGAAGCCGGGGGTGACGATCAGGCCGGTGGCGTCGATCTCCTCCGTGCCGCGGCCGGGAATGCGGCCGATCGCCTGGATGCGCGCGCCGGCGATGGCGATGTCCGCGGCGCGCGGTGAGGCGCCGGTGCCGTCGATGACCAGGCCGTTGCGGATGACAAGGCTCGGGGTGTCGGACATGGTTTCCTCCCGCGGTCTTCGGCCGCGCCGGGGACGGTAGGAGCCGGGGGCGGGCAGGGCAAGACCGCGGTCAGGGCGCGCCGCCCGGGCCGGGCATCGTCAGCTTCTCGCGCATCGGTGGCAGCAGCGCCGCCGCATAGGCCGCCGGGTGGTCGATCAGGTAATGCGCGACTTCCAGGTCCAGCTCCTGCCCGACCGCGGCGGGGCAGCCGGCACGCACGGCCAGCGCTTCGGCCGGCGGCACCGGGGCACGCAACCGGCGCTCCGCCACCAGCGCGCCCAGCATCGGCTGCACCCCTTCCTCCAAGGCGCCGAGCTGGCGCTCTACCGCCCGGAGCCCCAGGCTGGTACAGACCTGCGGCAGCACGCCCACCCCTTGCAGCGGCCAGCCGCGCGGGGCCAGCACCCGGCTCCAGGTGAGGAACAATTCGCCGCCGCCCGGCAGTCGGGTGAAGCGCTGCACCAGGCCCTTGCCGAACGTCGAACTGCCGACCACCACCGCCCGGCCGCGGTCGGCCAGCGCCGCGGCCAGGATCTCGGCGGCGGAGGCGGTGCGTCCATCGACCAGCACCACCACCGGCAGCCCCTTTGCCAGCTCCCCCGGCGCCGAGCGCCAGATGGTATCGGCGGCCTTGTCGCGCCCCTCGGTGCGCGCCACCACGCCGGCGCCCAGAAGCCCATCGGCCACCGCGACCGCCTGCGCCAGCAGCCCGCCTGGATCGCCGCGCAAATCCAGCACAATCCCGTCCGGCGGCGGCGTGGTGGCCAGCCCCTGTTCCACCGCCGCGGCGAAGCCGGAGTCGGTGGCGCGGTTGAAGCGCTCGATACGGACCAGCAGCATCCCGGCCAGGATGGTGCTGGTCACGCTGGGTGGGGGAACCCGGCGGCGCAGGATGGTGGCGGCGTGCGGCTTGCCGCGTGGCCCGATCCAGCGCAGCCTGACTGCACTGCCCTCGGGGCCGGCCAGGCGCTGTTGCAGCGCGGCGATGCGCTGGCCCGAGACGGGCTGGCCATTCAGCGTCACGATCTGCGCGCCCGGGCGCAGCCCCGCGCGCGCCGCCGGTCCGCCCGGCGTGACCCTGCCCGCCACCACCCGCCCGCCGCGATGGGCCAGCCGCAGGCCGATCCCGGG